>DASYPD010000371.1:0-5037 GCA_036007005.1 Gemmatimonadales bacterium | reverse complement strand
CGAGCTTCGGATCCACGCTGCGAAAGGCTTCGCGCGCTGCACTCACCACGATCGGGGCGGAGACGAACAGCATGCCGGCCACGATCCCGGGGACGCGATTCACGACCTCGAGCCCGAGTCGCCCCAAGAAGCCGCCGAGCTGTGACTGCCGGCCGAGGAAGAGGAGCAGGGCGATCCCCGCCACCGGATGCGGGACCACTACCGGCAGCTCGACGATACCCTCGATCACCCGGCGCCCGCGGAACCGCGCCCGAGCCAGCAGATAGGCCAGCGGGACGCCGAGTCCGAGCGAGAGCAGCGTCGCGGCAGTGGCGGCGATGACGGTGAGCCAGATCGCCGCGCCGAGCTCGCGGTCGCGCAGCGCGGCGCCGAGGCTCGCCGGCGTCGCCTGCAGGAGCAGGCGCAGTAAGGGACCCGCGACGAACAGCACCAGCAACGCCGCGAGCAGCCAGAGCGCGAGCGACCAGGGCGAAAGACGAAGCCGCATGGCCGGGAAGTATATTCTGAACGGTGAGCGGTGAGCGGTGAGCGGTAAGCGGTAAGCGGGAAGCGGGAACCGGGAAGCGGGAAGCGCCTCATTGCGAGCGGCCGCGGGGCGCATGGCGATCTCGTAGTCCCGCTTACCGCTCACCGCTCACCCCCTAACCCCTAGCCCCAGTCCCTAGCCCCTAGCCCTAATGAGAGTCTCTTTCCTTGGCCTCGGCGCCATCGGCCGCCCCATGGCGGCTCGCCTGGCTGGCCGGCACGAGCTCACCGTGTGGAACCGCACCGCCGAGCGCGCTCGCGCCTTCGCGGCACAGCACCGGGCCCGGGTCGCTGCCACCCCGAGGGACGCCGCGGCCGGCGCGGAGGTCGTGCTCACCTGTCTGCCTACCTCCGCTGATGTGGAACGGCTGCTCGACGGCGCCGAGGGTCTCGAAGCGGGTCTCAACCCCGGCACCCTGTTCCTCGACTGTACCTCGGGAGACGCCGCGACGACGCGCCGAATCGCCGCGCGGCTCGCCAAACGCGAAGTGGCGTTCGCCGACGCCCCGGTGAGCGGCGGGACCAACGGGGCAGAGCAGGGAATCCTCACCGTCATGGTCGGCGGCGACCGCGCCGTCTTCGAAAGGGCGGTGCCGATCCTCGAGGCATTCGGCAAGCGCATCGTCCACATGGGGCCGCTCGGCTCGGGCGATGCCATGAAAGCGGTGAATAACACGCTGCTCGGTGTCAATATCCTGGCGCTGGGCGAAGGACTCACGGCCCTCGTCAAGGCGGGAGTCGAGCCGCGGCTCGCGGTCGAGACCCTGAACGCGTCGAGCGGCCGCTCCTTCGTGAGCGAGAGCTTGATCCCCGAGCGCGTCCTCACCGGCGCCTGGCCCAGGACCTTTCGGCTGGCGCTGCTCGACAAGGACGCGGGAATCTGCCTGGGCCTCCTCGAAGAACTCCGGATTTCGGCACCGCTGCTCGAACGGGCTCGTGCCCTGCTCCACGAGGCCCGCGCCGCCCTCGGCGAGGAGGCCGATTACCTCGAGCCGATCAAGTTGCAGGAGCAGCGCACCGGCGTAGCCATCCGCGGATGAATGGGCCGCCCGACCGCCTGACCCCCCGACCGCCGATTCTGATCCTCGTCGGCACCCAGGACGTCGTCAACATCGCCGGCGCAGTCCGGCTCGCGCGCAATTTCGGGATCGCGCAGCTGCGGCTGGTGAAACCGCTGGTCTTCGACCCGTGGCGCATCGAGGGCATCGCGCACAACACGGCTGATTTCGTTTCCCGAATCACGCTGCACGAGACGCTGGCCGCTGCAACCACCGACTGCGTCTTCGTCGCGGCGCTCACCGCTCGCGAGCGCACCGCCAAACGCAGTGTGCTGCGGCCACGCGCCGCCGCCGCGGAGCTCACCGCGCGGAGCACCGAAGGCCCGGTGGCGTTCGTCGCGGGGCGGGAGGATCGCGGCTTGACCAACGAAGAGCTGGATCGCTGCCAGGCCCTCGTCACCATCGAGACGGCGCCAGAGCACCGCTCCCTCAACCTCTCGCATGCCGTCGGGATTCTCTGCTACGAGACCTGGCTGGCGCGCCAGGATGCCGCTCCGTTCAAACCGCCCCGCCGGGAGGCCCAGCCGGCGCCGGGCGAGCGGCTCGAGCTGCTCTTTCGCGACTGGGAGCGCGCCCTCTGGGCCATCGAGTTCTTCAAGACCCGCCAACCCGATACGGTGATGCGCTCGCTGCGCGAGGCGATCTTCCGCGCCGGACTCGACTGGCGCGAGGCGTCCCTCCTTCGCGCCATGGCGCTGGAGACCGTGCGCTTCCTCGAACGGAGCGGACCCCGGTTCGAGCTACCGGAGCACCTCCGCGACGTCGGCAGGGTGCAAGCTGATCCGGGGATGAACGGGGTGGAAGGGGAGGGCAGCTGATAGCTGGTAGCTGCTAGCTGCTAGCTAATAGCCCATAGCCAATAGCCCATAGCCCCAAGTATTTTCGCACGTCCCATTCACCTTTCGCGCCGGAACGCCTGCATGCGGAAGCTGGTGGTCCTCGGGGTGCTCGCGAGTCTGGCCGCTGTGGCCGGCCTGCTTCCCGTGCTCCGGCGCTCCAGCGCGCAGCAGCCTGCCGCCGCAGCGGACTCTCTGACCCCGCTGCGCTTGAGCGTCGCCGATTCGGGTCGCCTCAAGGGTCCTCGCCAGCCGATCTTCTTCCGCCACGACATCCATGCCGGGCAGTACAAGATGCAATGCCAGTACTGCCACTATACCGTCGCCGTCTCCTCCGAGCCGGGGATTCCCTCGCTGCAAACCTGCATGGGTTGCCACCTCACCATCGGCGGGACCGACAGCACCCATAGGGCCGAGATCAAGAAGCTGCGGCAATTCTGGGCCGACAGCGTCGATATCACCAAGCCGCGGCTCGAGTGGACGCGCATCCACGCGTTGGCGCGCCACGTGCACTTCCCGCACATGCGGCATATCAAGGCGATGGGTCCCAACGCCTGTCAGACCTGTCATGGCGATGTTGCCCGCATGCCCCAGGTGTTCAAGGTGAACAACGTGAACAACATGGGGTTCTGTGTCAGCTGTCACCTGGCCCGAAAGGTCAATCGTGACTGTACGGCCTGTCATTACTAGGGATCCGGGAAGCAGGGAATCGGGGAATCAGGAGATTCCCGATCCCCTGATTCCCCGATCCCCCGATTCCCTGACCCGCCGCCGTTTCCTCACGGTGCTCGGAGTCACCGGCGCCGGCGCCGCGGCGCTCAACGGCTGCTCCACCGGAAAAATCGAGAAGCTCATTCCCTACCTGGTCCAGAGCGAAGACCAGGTTCCCGGCATCCCCACATGGTACGCCAGCACCTGCACAGAGTGCCCCGCCGGCTGCGGTCTGCACGTGAAGACCCGCGAGGCCCGCGCCATCAAGCTCGAAGGCAACCCCGCGCACCCCGTTAACGCCGGAACGCTCTGCCAGCGCGGCCAGGCCGGCTTGCAGGGCCTCTACAACCCCGGCCGGATCCAGGGTCCCCTGCTCAAGCAGCGGGGCGCCTTTACCTCCGTGCTGTGGAATGAAGCGGTGGACAAACTGGCGGAGCAGTTCCACAACGCGCGCGGCAAGGTCGCGGTCCTGAGCGGCGCGAGTCCCGGCACTCTCGACGACACGCTCGCCGAATGGACTCGCGCGTTAGGCGGCCGTCTGCTGCGCTGGCAGCCGTTCGATCGCGGCGCCGAGCGCGCGGCCAATCGGCAGGTCTTCGGCCTCGACGAGCTGCCGCTCTACGATTTCGCCCAGGCCCGTTACATCGTCTCGTTCGGCGCGGATTTCCTGGAAACCTGGGGTCCCGTGATCGAGCAGCAACGCGGCTTCGCCCAGGCGCACGGATTCGCCGGCAAGGACATGGCGCGCCACGTCTACGCGGGACCCCGGATGAACCTCACGGGGATGAACGCCGATGAGTGGCTCCCGCTCATCCCGGGTTCAGAAGCGTCGCTGGCCCGCGCGATGGCGAGCGTCATCCTGAGCGAGCGCACCACCGCGCCACCGGACGCCAATGCGCTGAGGCCCAGCCTCGCCGCCTCCACCCCCGAAAGCGCGGCGCGCGAGACCGGCCTCACCCCCGACGCCATCCGCAAGCTCGCGCGCGAGTTCGCCTCCGCCCAGCCCGGTCTCGCCGTGGCCGGCGGGGTCGGCGCGCAGCACCGCGGCGCGGTGGAGCTCTGCGCTGCCGTCGCGCTGCTCAATTACATCGCCGGCAACGTCGGGCAGACCGTGCGCTTCGGCGCCGGTCTCCCCCCGAGCGACGGCTATGCCGGAATGCAGCAGCTTATCGCGGCGATGAACTCGGGCGCGGTCGGCGCGCTGCTCATCCACGAAGCCAACCCCGCCTACGCGCTGCCCCGGAGCGCCGGCTTTGCGCAGGCCCTCGCCAAGGTGCCTTTCAAGGCCAGTACCGCGCTCTTCCTCGACGAAACCGCCGCGCTCTGCGACCTGCTCGTTCCCGACCACCACGCGCTCGAACGCTGGGACGACCTGCGCCCCCGCGCCGGCGTATACGGGCTGCTGCAGCCGGTGATGACGCCGGTGTTCAATACCCGCCAGACGGGAGACGTCCTGCTGCAGAGCGCGCAGAAGTTCGGCGGCAGCACGCTTCCCGCCGGGTCCTATCAGGCGCACCTGAAGCAGCAGTGGGCCACGCTCGCCCGCTCCCACGCCGCCGCGGATGCCGAACAATTCTGGCGCGATGCGCTGCAGCGCGGCGGGCTGTACGAGGAAGTGCCCGCCGGTGCTCCACTCCGTCTGTCCGCAAACCTTCCGGCCTTCCGACCTTCCGACCTTCCGACTTTCGACGGTGATGGTGATTTCGTCCTACTCCCGGTTCCATCCTCCATGTACTACGATGGCCGCGGCGCCAACCGGCCCTGGCTGCTCGAGAACCCCGATCCCGTCACCAAGATCACCTGGGGCTCCTGGGTAGAGCTCAACCCTGAAACCGCGCGCCACCTCGACGTCCGCGAGGGAGAGATCGTGCGGCTCGTCTCGCCGCATGGCGCCCTCGAAGCGCCGG
>DASYPD010000370.1:0-24643 GCA_036007005.1 Gemmatimonadales bacterium | reverse complement strand
GTCACCTCGTGGCCCCGGGTGACGAGCTCCTCGGTGAGGTAGGAAACCACCCGCTCGGTTCCGCCATAGAGCATCGGGGGCACACTCTCGAACAGCGGGGCGACCTGGGCGATCCGCACGAACCGCTCCTCACGTTCCGGGATATCCAACGGGGAGACGAACGACGAACGGAGGGACGGACAAGCCCAGTTGCGCCGGCCTGTTGTTTCCGCTACGGTATGCTCTCCTCCTCTTGAGAAAAGCCGGCTGCGCAAGCTCTCGATCGAGGTGCTCGACCTGATCCCCCAGGGCCCCGCCACCAGCCTGTGGGCGCGGGTGATGAACGCCAACATGGCGAGCATCATGCCCCAGGTGATCGCGACCTGGTGCGAGCAGCAGGGGCACACGGTCCGCTATCTCTGCTATACCGGCTTCGAAGACCTGCTCGCCGAAATGGCGCCCGCGCGGGATCTCGTGTTCATCGCCTCATTCACCCGCACCGCCCCACTCGCCTACGCGGTGAGCAATTACTACCGGCAACGCGGCGCGGTCACCGTGCTGGGCGGCCCGCATGCCCGCTGCTTTCCGGATGACGCGTGCAGGTACTTCGACTACGTCCTGGGCCTGACGGACAAGAACATCGTCGCCGAGGTGCTGGCCCATTGCGCACCGCAGCGTCCGCTGGGCGTGCATTTGAGCGCCCCGCGACAGCCGGCCGAGCTGCCCGGCGTCGCGGAGCGCTGGAAGTTCGTGGCGGCGACCCTCGCCAAGGCGCCGGTGGTCAAGATCGTTCCGCTGATCGCGAGCCTGGGCTGCCCTTACACCTGCAGCTTCTGCATCGATTCGACCATCGACTTCCAGCCGGTCCCCGTCGAGCAGGTAGCCGCGGACCTCCGCTTCCTGCGCAGCAAGCTCAAGCGGCCCCAGGTCGGCTGGCAAGACCCGAACTTCGGGGTCCGCTTCGACGAGTTGATGGACGCGATCGAGGAAGCGGTTCCGCCCGGCAGCATCGAATACCTCGCCGAGTCATCGCTCTCGCTGCTCACCGAGCCGCGCTTGCAACGGCTCCAGCGCCTGGGGTTCAAGGCGCTGCTGCCGGGCATTGAATCGTGGTACGACCTGGGCAACAAGTCGAAAACCGGCCGCCGCACTGGGGAGCAGAAGATGGCGCAGGTCGCGGAGCACGTGAACCTGCTGCTCCGCTACGTGCCCTACGTCCAGGCGAATTTCGTGCTGGGGCTGGACAGCGATGAAGGCGCCGAACCGTTCGAGCTGACCAAACGTTTTCTGGATCGCTGTCCGGCGGTCTTCCCGGCCTATTCCCTGCTCACCGCCTTCGGCGAAGCGGCGCCGCTCAATCTCGAGCTGCAGCGCGCCGGGCGGGTGCTGCCGTTCCCGTTCTTCTTCATGGACAACAACAAGTCCATGAACGTGCGGCCGCTGTTCTACGGCTGGACCGAGTTCTACGACCGGCTGATCGACCTCTCGGAGTACAGCTTCTCCTGGCGGAGCATCGGCCGGCGGCTGCGGGCGCAAGGGGTCGGGGTGGCGGGGTTCATGAATCTGATCCGGGCGATCTCCTCGGAAGGGTTCGGACGGATCAAGTATCACCGGCGGATTCGGGCCATGCTGGAGCAGGAGCTTCCGGTGCGGCGCTTCTTCGAAGGGGAAACGAGCGAACTGCCTTCGTTCTATCACGAGGCGGTCCGCGCCAAGCTGGGAGCGCTTTGGCCCCTGCTGCCCGAAGGCGGCTTGGGCTACGACCACCTCGCCTTTCTCCACAAAAGCCAGGCGCAGCGGTTGACCCAGCTGGCCTGATCCGCCCTACGCGGGCGGTAATAACCCGCTCAGCACCCGTTGCAGGTCCGCGGGATCCACCGGTTTGACCAGATGGATCCGGAAGCCCGCTTCGCTCGAGCGCCGCTTGTCCTCCTCCTGGCCCCAGCCGGTCAGCGCGATGCAGACGATCTCCTTGCCCCAGGACTGTTCATGCAGCCGGCGGCAGGTATCGTAGCCGTTGAGCTTCGGCAACCCGATGTCAAGAAACACCACCTCCGGTTGGAACTTCTGCGCGACCTCGAGCGCGGAGAGGCCATCGAAGGCGGTGCGGGTCTCGTTGCCCATCAGCTCCAGCACCATCGCGAGGCTGCTCGCCGCGTCGCGGTTGTCGTCCACCACCAGGATCCGCCGGCTCTTCCACGCGGGCGCCGTGGCAGGCCGCTGCTCCGCCGGAGCACTGGAGGCCGGCGCCAGGACGACGGGCAGGCGCACCACGAATTCGCTGCCCTGGCCAGGGCCGGCGCTGTTCGCCGACACCGTGCCGCCGTGCGCCTCGACCAGGCGCTTGACCAGCGATAGGCCGATCCCTAACCCGCCCTGCGAGCGTTCCAGCGAGCGGTCCACCTGTGAGAACATCTCGAAAATGCCGGGAAGCAGGTCCGGCGGAATGCCGATCCCGTTATCCCGGACCGCGACACTGACTTCGTCGCCCTGCCGCTCGGCCGTGAGCCAGATCCGGCCGCCCTGCCGGGTGTACTTCGCCGCATTGTTGAGCAGGTTGGCGAGGACCTGGGCCAGGCGGGTGGGATCGGCGTCGAGCCAGACCGGCTCTCCGGGCAGGGACAGCGTAAGCTGGTGACCCCGCTGGTCGATCAGCGCCCGGCTGGTCTCGAGCGCGCTCTGCACCACGCTCGCCAGCTCGACGGGCTCCCGCCGCAGCTCCGGCTCGTTCCGGGTGATGCGGCTGACATCGAGCAGGTCATCGACCAGCCGCACCAGCTGCGCGATCTGGCGCTGCATCAAGCCCTGGGCCTGCTCCATCACGGCGGGGTCGTCGCCGCTCCGCTTCATGAGCTCGAGCGCGTTGGCGAGCGGCGCGAGCGGGTTACGCAGCTCGTGGGAGAGGATCGCCAGGAACTCGTCCTTCTTGCGGTCGGCTTCGCGGAGCTCCGCATACAGACTGGCGTTCTCCATGGCGACGGCGATCCGGCGGGCGAGGTCTTCCGCGACGGCCAGATCGGTGGCGTCGTAGCGGCGCGCGGAGTCGGCGAGGAGGCAGCTGAGCACTCCCACGGTGCGGCCCCGGATCCGGAGCGGCACCCGGAGCGAGGCGGCGCGCAGCTCCGCATGGCCGCTGCGCAGCACGTGCCAGACCCCTTCCGGCGTCGCGTTGGGGTCGAGCGGATCGCGGCGGTTGAGCTCCTCCGTCGAAGCGGCATCGCCCGGGTCGCGATGGACCGCCGCCACCCGGCTGAGCGAGCCCTCCGCGGCCAGCAGGTCGATGGTGCACCAATCCGCGAAGAACGGCACCACCAGCGCGGCGACGTTCTGCAGGGTGCTCTGCACATCGACCAGGATCGCCAGGCTGGCGCTCGCGTCGGCGAGGAAGTGGGCCGTCTGCTCGGCCCGCCGCCGCTCCATGAACTGGGCGACCTGGCCGCCCAGGGTGGTGACCATCTCGAGCAGATCGGGGTCGGGCTCGCGCACCTCGCCGCTGAAAAACTCGATCACGCCAAAGACTTCGATCCCGCTGCCGATGGGGAAAGCGAAGGCGCCGTGCAAGCCATCTTGCACCGCGACCGGCGCGCGGGGGAAGTTGCCGTCCTTGGCGACGTCGGGAATCCAGGCCGGCTTGCCGGTGCTCCACACCCGCCCCGGCAACCCGACGCCCGCCGGAAAGGCACGCTCGCGCGTCACCCGCTGGAAGCGCTCGATTGCAAGCTCGCCCCGGGACCAGAAGGTCTCACAGTGGAGCAACCGGTCTTTGGGATCGATGAGCCAGAGGGCACCGGCGTCCCAGCCGAGGCTCTCACCGAGGGCGGTCAGGATGGCGGGGGTCGCCATCTGGAGCGACGGGGCGTGGGCCAGCACCTGGGTGACGGCGAGCCGGGCACTCCTGCGGCGCTCGAGTTTCACGCGCTCGGTGATGTCATAGAGGTGCGCGGTGAAGACGGGAGGTCCCGGGTTAGGAATCCTGGTGATGGACAGCTCGACCGGGAACTCGCTGCCGTCGGAGCGGAGGGCGGGCATCTCGATCCGGCGGTTGAGCACGGGGGCTTCGCCCGTGGCGAGGTAATGGGCTAGGCCGGCGCGGTGGCGGGCGCGGAGGCTCGGCGGCACGATCAGCTCGGCTAATTCACGCTCCAGCACTTCCGCCCGTGTGTACCCGAACATACGCTCGGCCGCCGGATTGAACTCGAGCACCTTGCCTTCGTGGTTCATCGTGATCACGCCATCGAGCGCGGTCTCGAGGATGGCGGCTTTGCGCGCCTCGCTCTCGCGGAGAGCGCGCTCGGCCCGGCGCCGCTCGGTCACATCGCGGAAGACCAGCACGACTCCGATCAGGTTGCCTTCCGCGTCGCGGATCGGGGCGGCGCTGTCATCGATTGGCCTGACAGTTCCGTCCCGGGCAATCAGGATGGTGTGGTTCGCGAGGCCGACCACGGTGCCTTCCCGGGTAACCCGCACAGCGGGATTTGCCGCCGGCTGGCCGGTCTCTTCGTTCTGGATCCTGAAGACCGTCTCCAGTGGCTGCCCGATCGCTTCTTGCTGGGGCCAGCCGATCAGCCTGGCGGCGACGGCGTTGAGCAGCGTCACCTTTCCCGCGGGGTCGGTGGCGATCACGGCGTCGCCGATACTGTGGAGCGTAACCCGCAACTGCTCGCGCTGCGCCTGGCTGGCGGCGGCGTTGCGTTCGGCTTCTTCGCGGGCGGCCTCCTCCCCGCTTAAGCGCAGGGCGGCTGCTTCCGCTTCCTTTCGCCGGGTTTGATCGCTGGTGATCTTGGAGAAGCCGCGCAGGGTGCCGGCGTCGTCATACAGCGCCGTGACGAGCACGTTGGCCCAGAAGCGGGAGCCGTCCTTGCGGACCCGCCACCCTTCTTCGGCGTAGCTCCCCTTTTCGCGCGCGGTCGCGAGGTCCCGGGCCGGTTTTCCGGCCCTGAGGTCCTCGGGCGCATAGAAGCGCGAGAAGTGCTGGCCGATGATCTCCCCGGCCTGGTACCCCTTGATGGCCTCGGCGCCGGGATTCCAGGAGGTGACCTTGCCAGCGGGGTCGAGCAGGAAGATCGCGTACTCACTGGTCCCCTCGACCAGCATGCGGAATTGCGCTTCGCTCTGGCGCAGCTCCGCGGTGCGCTGCTCGACCTGCCGTTCCAGCTGACCCTGCAGATCCCGCTGCAACGTTTCCAGCTTGCGGCGTTCCGTCACGTCACGAAAGACCAGCACCACTCCCGAGACCTCGCCCCGGACGTCCTTGATCGGGGCGGCGCTGTCGTCGATCGGCCGCTCGCTCCCGTCCTTCGCGATGAGAATGGAATGGTTCGCCAGCCCCACGACGACGCCTTCGGTGAGTGCGCGGGCTGCGGGGTTCTCCACCGGTTGGCGGGTGCGTTCGTTGAGGATCTTGAATACCGCGCCGAGCGGCTGACCGATTGCCGTTGCCGAGTTCCAGCCGGTCAGCGTTTCAGCGACGCCGTTCAGAAAGGTCACCCGGCCTTCGGTGTCGGTGGCGATGACCGCATCGCCGATGCTGGCCAGGGTAGTGCGGAACCACTCCCGCTGCTGCGCTGCCTCTTCAGCGCTCCGCTCAGCCCGCCGCCTGGCTCGCTGAATCAGCTCACCGAAGCCGATGATGATCGCGCAGGAGACGAGGTAGCCGGCCAGCCCCACGACCTCTCCCGACCCCTTGAGGAACAGGACACCGCGTGGCTCGATGAAGAGCAGACGCGCGCCAAGGTAGCCTAGCAGGGTGGTGAGCAGCGCCGGCAGGTAACCCGCATACCAGACAGCAACAGCGACCGCGGGAAAGAGCGTGAGGAGCGGGAGATCGTCGTGCAGGGCGGGATCGAGCGCCAGCCGGACCAGGAGTGCCGCCGCGGCGCACAGCACCGCCACGCCGTAGCGGCGCGGCCAGGACGGCGTGGTTGGCGGCACGGCTGGCTCCCCTTTCCCCGCCGGGCAGCCCAGGCGCTGCCCCGGTTGATCGAGTGGGGAAGATAGCGAATGCGTCGCGCTATGGGCTATGGGACGCGGGCTGATCTCCTCCTAATACCGGGGAATGGTGGGATCCACTTCCTCGCTCCACCGGTTGATGCCTCCGCTGAGATTTCGGATTCTCGTGAATCCTTCACCTTGCAGGTAGGCCACCGCTTGGGCTGCCCGCATCCCGCCCTTGCAGTAGATCACCAGCTCGCGATCCCGGGGCAGAGTGGCGGCGCGCTCCGGCAGCTCGCCGAGCGGGATCAGCGTTGCGCCGTCCAGGTGGCAGAGCTCCCATTCGTGCGTTTCTCGCACATCGACTAGCAGCAAATCCTCGCGACGCGCCAGCCGGTCAGCCAACTGTCGGGGCGTGATCTCCGGGATCCGGCTCGCTGGCGCAGGCGCGGCGCAGACGAATTCCTCCGCACGGAGTGTGGTGATCTCGTGGGTGCCGCACGCCGGACAGGCTGGATCCTTGCGGACCTTCACGGTGCGGAACTCCATGCTGAGTGCGTTGACCAGCAGCAAGCGCCCGACGAGCGATTCGCCCGTGCCGAGCAGCAGCTTGAGCGTTTCGGTCGCTTGAATCGTCCCAATCAGGCCGGGGAGCACTCCCAACACACCTCCTTCCGCGCAACTCGGCACTAACCCGGGGGGAGGGGGGGAGCGAAAGAGGCAGCGGTAGCACGGCCCGTCCGAGGTGGCGAGCACGGAGGCCTGGCCTTCGAACTGGAAGATGCTGCCGTAGACATTGGGGATGCCGAGCAGCACGCAGGCGTCATTGACCAGGTAGCGGGTAGCGAAGTTGTCGGTTCCGTCTACCACCACGTCATAGCCGGCGAGCAGCTGGAGCGCGTTCGCGGCGCTGAGCCGGGTTTCGTGGGTCTCGAGCCGAACCTGCGGATTGAGGTCGGCGAGGCGGTCGCGCGCGGAGGCCAGCTTGGAGCGGCCGACGTCGCGGGTGCCGTGGAGGATCTGGCGCTGCAGGTTGCTGAGCTCCACGGCGTCGCAATCGACCAGGCCGAGCTGGCCCACGCCGGCCGCGGCCAGATAGAGGGCGAGCGGAGAACCTAACCCGCCAATGCCCACCAGCAGGACGCGGGAATGCTTGAGCCTGCTCTGACCGGCACTACCCACCTCCGGCAGCATGAGCTGGCGGCTGTAGCGCAGGGTCTCCTGCGGCGTGAGCACGGCGCTCATCGGCTCAACCTCCCGCGACGGCCGGTACCACGGTCACTACGTCGCCGTCCTTCACCGCGGCATCGAAGCCGCCCCGGAACCGGATGTCTTCGTCGTTGAGGTAAATGGAGACAAAGGGGTAGAGCTCGCCGTGGGCGTCGCGAAGTCTCCGGCCCAGCTCGGGAAAACGGCCGCAGATGTCGCGGAGCACCGCCGAGAGCGTATCGCCTTCGGCGCTCAGAGTGCGCTTCCCGTCCGCCAGGCGGGAGAGCACGTTGGGAAGCTGCAGGGTGACTGGCATGTTGGATTCCTGGTTGGCTATGGGTCAAGAGCTATCAGCTATCAGCTATCAGCTATCAGCTAACAGTAGCTGCCGCGAGCGCGGCGACTTCCGCCAGTTTCGGGGCGATGACCGGTGTTTCGAGCAGCCGGGCTGGTATCGCGTCGGGCGTCTTGAGACCGTTGCCGGTGATGCACAATACGACTTCGTCCTCGGGCGTCAGGCGGCCGAGTCGCGCGAGCTCCCGGGCGGCGGCGGTCGTGACCCCGCCGGCGGTTTCGCCGAAGATGCCGGTGCTGCGTGCCAGCAGCGCGATGCCTTCGGCAAGCTCGGCATCGCTCACCGCGACGGCATCGCCCCCGCTCTCTTTGATGGCGTGCGCCGCCAGCGGCCCGTCCGCGGGATTGCCGATGGCGAGTGAGCGCGCGATGGTGTTCGGCACCACGGGATGCAGCGGGCCGCCACCGCGCTGGACCAGCTCGACGATCGGAGCACAGCCTTGGGCCTGGGCGCCATAGAGCCGGGGCGGTGCTCCCGCGACCAGACCGGCCTGTAGAAACTCGCAGAAGCCCTGAGCGAGCTTGCTGACGAGCGAGCCGCCCGCCATCGGGGCGATCACCACTGTGGGGAAGCGCCACCCCAGCTGCTCGGTGATCTCGAACGCCACGGTCTTGGAGCCTTCCCCGTAGTAACTGCGCAGATTGACGTTGACGACTCCCCACCCGAAATGATCGGCGACCTGGCTGCAGAGCCGGTTGACGTCGTCATAGGTCCCCCGTACCCGCACGACCCGCGCGCCGTAGACGACCGACGCCGTGAGCTTGGCCGGCTCGAGATCGAAGGGAATGAAGATCCAGGCCGGCAAACCGGCGCGCGCGGCGTGCGCGGCGACCGCGTTGGCGAGATTGCCGGTGGAGGCGCAGGCCACCGTTTCGAGCCCGAAGCCCGCGGCGGCATTGAGGGCGACGGCGACCACCCGGTCCTTGAAAGAGAGCGTGGGGTGGGAAACCGAGTCGTTCTTGACCCAGGCGCGGCCGACGCCTAACGCGCGCGCCAGCGTCGGCGCTTCGACCAGGGGAGTGAATCCGCTGTCGAGCGAGAGCCGCGCCGCACCCCGGAAGGGAAGCCACTCGTGGTAACGCCAGAGGGTCGGCGCCCGCGCCGCAATCTGCGCGCGCGAGGGCAGCACGCGGGCGGGGTCGTAGCGCGGCTCCAGCGGCCCCAGGCAGGCTTCGCAGATCGCCGAGGGCTGGGCGGGAAAGTCGGCGCCGCAGTTACGGCAGAGGAGCCGGTGAGGCGTGACCGGTAACCGCCCTGCACCTGGAAGCGGGAATGCTGCGATCGTCACGGTTCTTCTCCTGCCTTCGCCGCCGAGCTCTCCGGCACCGGCAACGAAAAAACGCCCGGTGCCAAAAAGACACTCGAGCGCGAGGCTTTTTAGCGTTTGTTTTACGTGGCCGCAATACGCCGCAAATCGCCACGAGCCGTCAGTTGTGTGTCCAAGGTATTTGATTCCGGCAAATTGGCAAGAGGTAAGCGGTAAGCGGTGAGCGGTGAGCGGGCCCTACCAGCCCTTCCCGCTTACCGCTTACCGCTTACCGCTCACCGCTTACCTTAAAGCGCATGATCGTTTGCAAGTTCGGCGGCACCTCGATCGGCGATGCGCCCGCCGTCCGCCGGCTAGCCGGGATTGTGCAGAGCCGGCTCGCCGAGCGCCCCCTGGTGGTGTTATCGGCGCTTTCCGGCGTCACCAACGCGCTGCTCGGGTTGCTCAAGCACACCGCCCCGAGCGAGCAGCGCACCCTCGCGCACCAGCTCGCCGAACTGGTGGCGCGGCACCGCCAGCTCGCGCGCGCGCTGGAGCTTTCCGAGGAACTCGGCGAGCGCATCGCGGATGAAGGACAGCAGCTTCTCGCCCGTCTGGCGGCCCGCCCCGATCCGGCCGGAGCCGACGAGCTCTGCGATTTTGTGGCGGCCCAGGGCGAGCTCTGGAGCACGCGACTCGTCGCCGCGGCGCTCGCCGCGGCCAACCTCGAGAGCGTCTGGGTGGATGCACGCAGCGTCATGCGGACCGATGCGCATTTCACCCGCGCGGCCCCCGACCGGGCCGTGCTCGGCGACTTGGCGCCCCGCCAGTTCCTGCCGCTGCTCGAGCGGGGCAAGGTTCCGGTGACGCAGGGCTACATCGGCGCCACGGCGGATGGCCGCACGACGACGCTGGGCCGCGGCGGCTCGGACTATTCCGCGGCGCTGCTGGCTGCCGCATTGCACGCGGAGCGGGTGGAGATCTGGACCGATGTGGATGGGCTCATGACGGCGGATCCGCGGCTAGTTCCGGCAGCGCGGGTGCTGCCCGTGGCAAGCCACCTCGAGGCCGCCGAGCTAGCCGCGTTCGGCGCGCAGGTGCTGCATCCGGCCACCCAGGCGCCGCTGGTTGAGGCGCGCATTCCCTGTGTGGTGCTTAACTCCTTCGCGCCGGAGCGCCCGGGCACCACCATCCTGGCGGGAGTGCGCCCGGCGCCGGTGGGAGCAGGTGAGTCGCCGGTTCGCTCGATTTCCTGCAAGCGCGGCATCACCGTGCTCAACGTGCGCTCCCCGGCCTCGCGCGGGAGCACTGGCTTTCTGCGCGCGCTGTTCGCGATCTTCGAGCAGCACGGCATCGCGGTCGACGTCATCGCGACGAGCGAGGTCAACGTGTCGGTCTCGGTCGAAGACAGCAGCCGCATCGAAGCGCTGCGGCAGGACCTGGAACGCCTGGGCGACGTGTCGGTTTTTCCCCACCGCGCGATCGTCGCGGTCGTCGGGATCGGGTTGCGCGGCATCAAAGGATTGGCTGGGCGGATCTTTACGGCCGTGCAGAGCGTCAACGTGGAGGTGATTTCCCAAGGCGCCTCGGAAATCAACGTCACCTTCGTGGTGCGCGAGGAGGACGCGGGGGAAGCGGTGCGCCGGCTCCATGCGGCGCTGATCGAGGCGGTGGCATGATTCCCGTGGCGGTGCTGGGGGCGACCGGCGCAGTGGGCCAGACCTTCGTGCGCCTGCTCGCCCAGCATCCCTGGTTCGAGCTCGCCGCGCTCTGCGCATCCGATCAAAGCGCCGGGAAGCCGTACGGCGAGGCGACACGCTGGCGGGAAGCGACGCCGCTGCCTGATTCCATCGCGAACCTGCGCGTGACGCCGTGCGAGCCGACCGGCCTGCCGCTGGTCTTCTCGGCGCTGGACAACGCGGTCGCGGGCCCGCTCGAGGAAGCCTTCGCCGCCGCCGGCAGCGTCGTGGTCACCAATGCTGCGACCCACCGGATGAACCCGCTCGTGCCGCTCGTCATCGCCGAGGTGAACGCCGGGCAGCTCGGTCTCCTGGAGCGGCAGCGCAGCGACCGCCACTGGCGGGGTGCTCTCGTCGCCAACCCGAACTGCTCGACGGCCACGCTGGTACTGGCGCTCGCCCCACTGCACCGGGCCTTCGGGGTAGAACGGGTTTTCGTCGCGACGATGCAGGCAGTCTCGGGTGCGGGTTATCCCGGCGTGGCGTCCCTCGACATTCTGGGCAACGTGATTCCGTATATCGGACAGGAAGAGGAGAAGCTGCAGCGGGAGACCGGCAAGCTGCTCGGTGAGCTCGAGGCGGGCGCGGTGCGCGAGGCCTCCATCGCGCTGAGCGCGCACTGCAACCGCGTCCCGGTCGAGGATGGCCACACCGAGTGCGTCTCGGTCGGGCTGGCTCGCCGCGCGCTGCCGGAGGCCGCGGCGCGGGTACTGGCCGAGTTCCGGGCGCCCGCGCGGGTGGCGCAACTGCCTTCCTCTCCCGAGCATCCGATAGAAGTGGAGCTCCGGCCCGACCGGCCGCAGCCGCTCCGGGACCGCGACCGCGGCAACGGCATGACGGTGACGGTGGGTCGCGTGCGCGCCTGCCCACTACTGGATCTTCGCTTCACGGTGCTGGGCCACAACCGGATCCGGGGCGCGGCGGGCGGGGCGCTGCAGCTCGGCGAGCTGCTCGTGGCGGAGGGAGTGGTGGGATGACCGCGCATACCCACTACCTCTGGTTCGAGACCAAGCAGCGCCAGGAGATCATCGACATCACCGGCGAGGTCGAGGAACAGCTCGCGACGAGCGGGATCCGCGAGGGGTTCGCCCTCGTCTCGGCCATGCACATCTCGGCATCGGTCTTCGTGAACGATCATGAAGCGGGACTCTGGCACGACATCATGCACTGGCTGGAACAGACCATCGCCCCGTGGGACCCGTCCCGCTATCGCCACAACGATACCGGGGAAGACAACGCTGCGGCCCATCTCCGGAGTCTCACTGTGGGGCACGAGGTGATCGTCCCCGTCACCAAAGGCAAGCTCGATCTGGGGCCCTGGCAGCGGGTATTCTATGGCGAGTGGGATGGCCAGCGCCGCAAACGCGTCATCATCAAGATTCTCGGGGAGTAGCACGCTCATGCGCGCTCATGCTGCCGTGCTGCTGCTCGCCGTCGTTGGCTGTGCGTCGCCCACCGCGCCCAGCGACCGCGCGCAGCTCGAGCAGGCCCGCGAGCGCTGGGCGGCCCAGGGCGGCGATTCCTACAGCTTCGAGCTGGAACGGGATTGTTTCTGCCTGCTGGCCGGACGAAGGATCAGTATCACCGTGGAAAACGGCGCGGTCACCACGGCGGAGGATGCCAACTCAAAGGATACGATCGCGCAGACATTCCTCGTCTACCTGCTCACGGTGCCCGATTTGTTCGACCTCATCTCCTCGGCGCTGGACAGTGGGGTCGCTGCGCTGTCGGTCAGTTACGATCGGCTCTACGGGTATCCGACCCACATCGCGATCGACTATTCGGCGACGGTCGCCGACGATGAGCTCGCCCTGACGGCGAGCAACCTGGTGTTGCATCCGGCGCTCGGAGCAGCCCGATGAAACACTTCCGGGCCGGTTTCCTCATTGCGCTGGCAGTGCTGCTTTCAGGCTGCGCGCTCTTCACCGAGGGAAGCGACGGTCCCCCACCGCTCCTCACGGCGCTCCCGCGGGACCTGTCGGCGCCGGAAACGCTGCTGGTCGATGCCAGCAATCAGCTCGGTTTCGCTCTGCTGCGCGAAGCGAGGCGCACCGCGCCCGATAGCAATCTCTTTCTCTCCCCGCTCAGCGCCGCGATGGCGCTCGGCATGACGCTCAACGGCGCAGCCGGCACCACGCTCGATTCGATGCGGCTCGCGCTGCGACTGGGCAGCGCCCCGCTTGCCGAAATCAATGCCGGATACCGCAGCCTGCTCGATCTGCTCCGCGGCCTGGACAAGTCCAGCGAATTCCAGATCGCCAACTCGATTTGGGCCGACAGCGGATATCCGTTTTTTCCCGCGTTTCTCGACCTGGGCCGGAGCAGCTTCGACGCCGAGGTCCAGACCCTCGATCTGCAGGCACCAGCCAGCGTGGGAACGATCAATACCTGGGTCCACGACAAGACCAAGGGGAAGATCCCGACGATCCTTGACCAGATCAGCTCCGATGAGGTGCTGTTCCTGATCAACGCGATCTACTTCAAGGGGCAGTGGCGGCTTGGGTTCGATCCGAAGCTCACCCGCGCGGCGCCGTTCCACGCCGCCGACGGCAGCGTGCAAAGCGTTGCTACGATGTCTGGGGTGGCGAAGCCGCGCGGCCTTGGGGCGACAGCCTCCGCCGAGCTGATCGAGCTGCTGTACGGGAACGGCGCGTTCGCGATGACGATCGTGCTGCCGAGGCCCGGGCATACGCTGGGCGAGCTCGTCGAGGGACTCGATGCCGCGCGCTTTGCCGAATGGACGGCCGGTATTCACGAGAGCGAGTTCGGGCTGCTGCTGCCCAAGTTCCGGCTCGACTACAAGCGCGAGCTCAAGGACGATCTCTCCGCGCTGGGCATGCGCATCGCCTTCGATGGCGAGCAGGCCGATTTCAGCGGGATGGCGGATATTTCGCAGCAGCGCCTCTTCCTCACGCGAGTGACCCAGAAGACCTTCGTGGACGTGAACGAGGAGGGGACCGAGGCGGCGGCCGCCACGTCGGTCGGTGTGGGGGTGACCTCGGCCCCCGCGACGCTTGCGGTGGACCGACCGTTTCTGTTCTTGATTCGGGAGCGCCTCAGCGGGACGATCTTTTTCATGGGGCAGGTGAATTCCTTGAGGGACTAGGGGCTAGGGGCTAGGGGCTAGGGAGCTGGCGAACATCCCTAGTCCCTAGCCCCCAGTCCCTAGTCCCTCATACTGACGCCGCCGCGATGCTGGAGGAAACCACGCGGTTTCGGCCGAGCGCCTTGGCGTGGAAGAGCCGCGCGTCGGCGATGTGCAGCAGATCGTCGGGATTTTCGGCGTCGGCCGGCCAGCAGGCCACGCCCGCGCTCACCGTGAGGCGAACCCGCTCCTCGCGCTTGGGAAGCTTGATCGCTTCGCCGGCCACTCCCACGCGGATCGCCTCGAGCCGGACCCGCGCCTGGTTGAGCGTGGTCTCGGGCATCACCAGGACCATTTCTTCTCCGCCATAGCGCGCCACCAGATCGCTGCGCCGTACCCCCTGGCGGATCACCAGGGCGACGGTCTTGAGAGCCTCGTCTCCCCCCGCATGGCCGTAGCTATCATTGAAGTTCTTGAAACGATCGATGTCCAACATCGCTACGGCGAAGGACTTGGTGTAGCGCTGCGAGCGGCGGATCTCCGCGGCCAGGAACTCCTCGAAATAGGCGCGGTTGTAGAGTCCGGTGAGCGGATCGGAGTTGGAAAGCGTGCGGTGGCGGCGCAGCCGATAGACGACTACGGTCGCCAGCGCCGTCATCAGTCCGAGAATGAGGACTCGCGAGATCTGCTCGCTCCAGTAGAACCTCCCGTAGATCCAGGGGGCGTAGCGTGAAGAATCGAGCTCGTGGAAGAGCACGACCCAGAGCACCACGGCGCTGTATTCGAGGATCGCCGCGAGGCCCGCGATCACCGAAAGCCGGAGATCGTAGCGCAGACAGGTGGCGCCGATCGCGAGGAAATAGGTCTCGAAGGCCACCTTGCTGTTGACGGCCTGGTGGGGATCGCCGAGCAGGCTGAAGCCGATGAGCGCGGCGGTGACCAGCGACACGTCGATGAGGCTGGTAACCATGGGCAGCCACGGCTTGCGCAGCTCCCGGTGGACCAGCGCATAGGCGATGGCCGCGATCAGGATGGCCCAGATGATGACGCCCAGGCCGAGCAGATGGGTCTCGCGCTCCTCGGCACCCGCGAAGAGCAGACTGGTGAAGGGAATGATGAGCAGCGAAATGGTCAGCCCGAGCCTAACCCGCGCGATGAGAGGCTCGGCGCTGGTGCCGATGTCGAGCAGGAACGCTTCCGGCGGTGACCAGAAGTCGTCGAACAGCTTGCGGAGATCCGTGAGCGCCTGGCGCATTACATCAGCCGGTACTTGGGACCGCTGCCGCCCTCGCGCGGCAGCCAGCGGGGACCGAGCACATCGGTGGCCTTGCAATCGACGCAATTGGGTGGATTGACCCGCAGCCCCTCGGCGCTGCGCTCGTACACCCCCGCGGGACAGACGTGCGCATAGAACTCGGCGAGCTCGGGCATCACCTCCGCGCCCACCAGCAGATGCGAGGGAATCGTGTCACGCGTCGCGTTCCCCGATTTGAAGACGGCGTCGAGCTTGCTGAAGCTGAGCGTGCCATCGGGGATGAAGGGCACCTTTCTCCCGGGCGAACGCGCTTTCGCCGCATCCTCCTGGACCGCGATCCGCCGGCCGGGAAAGCGCCCGCCCGTCAGTGTCAGCAGGCCGTTCTCGAGCCCCGCCAGCAGGAAGCCGTGCTGGAAGACGAGCCGCATGTTCCGGGTCCGCCGCAAATCCTGAACAATGTAGCTCTCCCGCACCATCCGCTCGTAGGGGCGCAGGCCGGCGGCCGAGCAATCGCCGCTCCGGAGCGCCTCGAAGGCGGCTCGCGCGGCGAACATCCCGGATTGCATGGCGTAATGAATCCCCTTGAGCGACGCCACGTCCACCAAGCCGGCACAATCGCCGGTGAGCAGGATACCGTCGCCGCTGGCCCGCTCCGCCAGACTCCAATACCCGCCTTCGGGAATCGTCTTGGCGCCCCATTCGAGCAGCTCGCCGCCCTCCAGATGACGCCGGAAGAAGGGATGCAGCTTCATTCGCTGCAGCAGCTCGTGGACGTCGAATCCGGCGTCCTTCGCATCGAGCCCGGCCACCAGGCCGAGCGCGAGCTGCTGCGGCCCCATGGGATACAGGAAGCTACCGCCGAAGGCGTCAAAGGGAACTGGCCAGCCGAGGGTATGCACCACCCGGTCGAGCGGACGCTTGACCTGCCAGACCTCTTTCACGCCGAGAGCGAAGATCTGCGGGTTAGGGCTGCTGACCCCCTGCCAGCGGCACCAGGCCTGGGACAGAGCACCGCGGGTCCCTTCGGCCAGGATACTGACTTTCGCGCTCAGCTCGGTGGGAGCCTGGTAGCCTTCGCCCGGCCGCCCCGTGCGGTCGAGTCCGGCCGCAACGGTGCGAATCCCCCGCACGCGCGGTCCCTCGACCAGCAGGGCCTCCGCCGGAAAGCCGGTGAAGAGGTTGACGCCCAGCGCTTCGGCCTTGGCGCCGAGCCAGCGCACCATCTCGGAGAGGGAGGCGACCCAGTTCCCGTGGTTCCGCATGGTGGGAGGAGTCGGAATCCGGAAACCACCACCCTGGGTGAGGACGCGGACTTCCTCCCGCAGAACCCGCTGGCGAAACGGAAAGGCGGAATCCGGGAGATCCGGAAAGAGCTCCCGAAAGGCGCGCGGATTGACGACGGCGCCGGAGAGGCTGTGCTCGCCGAGCGCAGCGGCTTTCTCCAGGACACCGATGGCGAGCTCCCGGTGCTCGCGCCGGGCCAGGGTGGCGAGCTCGATCGCGGCGGCAAGCCCGGCGGGGCCCGCGCCCACGATCAGCACATCGAGCTCGATCGCGTCGGGGCCGGGCGTCTCGGAACGGATCAGGCGATCGAGCGGAAGGGGAGGTTGATGGCGAAGCGGAATGAATGACGCCACGCAACGGACTCCGGGAGTGGGAGCGTGATCCGATGGGCTGGTAAGATAACGCTGGCGAGCTATCCCGCCGCAGTCGCGTGCTGCCCGGTCGCGCTTCCCAAAGCGATCCATCACATCCGGGTCGTCGCTCGATATTGGAGCTCGCGGCACGGCCGATCGTGAAGGCGACGGGTTCCCGCCCCTACTTCGCCCGCGGCCAGACGTTGTCGCTCGCGTCTCGATCGGGGAACCGTCGGAACGGATCCAGGGTGATCTGGGTAATGGCCCGCCCGCCGAAATCGAGCACCGCCGTGAAGGTCCGGCTCCCGCTGCGCCACACGTCCACCGGGTAGCTGACGATAACGCTGGCACTGTCGGCGAGCCTGCTGTTCGGCATCAGCTTGATGGCCGGGCCAGTAGGGGCGAATTGCAGCTTCAGCACCACAGGCGAGGGCATCTGGCCGTCTTGCCGCACCGTGACCGTGGTGCGCGTGCCGCTGCTGCTGACATCCCGGATCGAGCCGTGGACCGCGTCGGTGCTGAAGAGCCAGTAATACCAGAACCAGCCGAGGTCCTGCCGCAGGGCATTATTCAGAAAGAACATGTAGTCCCACGGGGAGGGATGTTTGAAGCGCCACGCCTTGGCGTAGTCGCTCATGGCGCGCTGCACGGCGCTGTCGCCCACGATCCCGCCAAGCATGGACAGCATCTGCGGGGCCTTACTGTAGGTGGTGAAGCCGTAGAGCGGCCCCTGGTAATTGGCGGGCCACATCATCGGCGATTCGTCTTCCCTGCCGCTGATGCGGCCGTAGGATTGACCCAGGCCGTCGAGGACGGCAGGTTGCCCTCGCCGGTTGGCATCGGAGAGAATGTTCATGTACTGATTGAACCCCTCGTCCATCCAGCCGTACCAGGTTTCGTTCACTCCGACGGTCATCGGCCACCACTCGTGGCCGGTCTCATGATCCGCGGCGCCTAACCCGGACATGATGAACATCGGGTATTCCATGCCGAGCTCGGGCCCGTCGGCCACGGTGAGCTGCGGAAAGGCGTAGGGCATCCAGAGGGTCGAGTAGAACTCGAGCGCGTGCCGCGCGAAGCTGCCGACGCGCTTGAAGATCGTATCGCCCGGCTGATACAGGATGGTGACCGGAACAGCGCCGCGACCCGGAATCGTGGCGCGGGTGGCGTCCCACACGTAGCTCCTCGCCGTGGCCCAGGCGAAATCGCCCGCCGTATCCGCGAGAAAACGCCACACGAGTCGCTCGCCCGGCAGGGTGCCGTTTTCGCGGGGGCCGACAATGGTTCGCTGCTCGTCGGATTCGAGCACGTGCGACAGGCGCTCCCGGGTTGTGGCGCTCAGGACCGCGGCGGGATTCTGCAGCACACCGGTCGCCCCGACGAGCCAGCCCGCCGGCACATCCAGGCTCACGTCCCAGCGACCGAAATTGTTATAGAACTCGGAAGGGCCGAGATAAGCCTCGGTGTCCCAGCCGCGGAGATCGTCGTAGACCGCAATCCGCGGATACCACTGCGCCACCTGATACAGAGTGTCCGCCAGGCGCCCCATCCGGATACCGCGGCCCTCCGCGACGTTGGCCACCCTGAAGCTCCACTCGGCCTCGACGGTCGCGCTGCCTTTGGCGGGAATCGGAGTCTGCAGATACACCGCGGCGTTGGTCTGTTTGATTCCGGCGGCGAAGGGGCCTCCCGCGCCGGGATTGGCGCCGGGCCGGAACGGCGGCGGAGCCAGGTTGACCACTTTCCCGTTCACCGCGAGGCGGGTGAGCGTCATCCCGCTGGTTACTTCCACTTCCTCCGGAATGGGCTCGAGCCGCGCCGCACGAGGCGAGAAGATGTTCTGGTCGAGCCGCAGCATGATGCGCCGCAGTGTGGAATCACTGTTGTTGTGGAGGACGACCGTCTCCCGTCCACTGATGATCGAGCTCGGAACGTCGAGCTTTGCATTGATGGTGTACTCGACCCATTGTTGCCAGTAATTCCGGCCCGGGCGACCGCTCGAGTCACGCGTGCCCGCCGCGAAGGCGCGCTGGATGGTGTTGCTGAGCGGGATGTCCCATTGGATGGAACGTTCCGCGTGAGGACCAGACGCGCTCCCCCTGGGCAGCGGGGTGGTCTGCACGGGGGGGCAGCCGGAGATCAGCAGGGCTGCGAAAGAAAGTTTACGCACGGAAGCATGGAACATCGGAGTTCCTCTCTGCGGCCGCTCCTAGGGGTGGCCTCTCATCCTTCGGCCCGCGCCTGCTTGACCGCTTCCGTCAGCCGCGGCACGATCTCGAAGAGATCTCCCACGATGGCGTAATCGGCGAGCTTCATAATGGGCGCGTCCCGGTCCTTGTTGATCGCGACGATCACCTTCGCGGTGCGCATCCCTGCCAGGTGCTGGATGGCCCCGGAAATCCCCACCGCCACATAGAGCTGGGGACTGACCAGCCGCCCCGTCTGGCCGATTTGATCGGTTGCGGGCCGCCAGCCATCGTCGGTCACCGCACGGGTCGCTCCGACGGCGGCATTGCCGAACGCGGCGGCGAGCTCTTCCACCAGCCTGAAGTGCTCAGCGCCCTTGAGGCCCCGGCCGCCACTCACAATCACGGGCGCTTCCCCCAGGTCCAGCTTGGCCGCTCCCCGCGCGACAACCTTCGTGACGACGACCCGCGCGGCGGCGGGATCCAGCGCCGGCGGAGCGTGCTCGACCCGCGCCGCGCGGGGCGCTTCGGCCGCCGCAAGCGCTCCCGGCCTCAGCGAGACGAGCGCGGGACTCCCTTCCAGGCGGAGCGAGGCAATAGCCTTGCCGATGTAGGCCGGATGCCGGGCGATGAGCGCCGGCTCGTCGAGCTCGAACGCGATGATATCGGCGGCGAGACCCACGCCGAGCGCGGCAGCGGCGCGGGGCGCCAGATCACGACCCTGCGCTGACGCGGAAAAGAACCCGGCGCGATAATTCCCGGCGCGAAGCTGCGCCGCGGCGGTCGCGGCGAATACTTCGGGGCTGTAGTGCTCCAGAGCCGGATGCTCGACCACGCTGACGCGGTCGGCGCCGTAGCGACCGAGCTGCTCCGCCAGGGTCGAAATTCCGGGCGGACCGAGCAGCAGTGCGTGCGCTTCACCGCCGCCGCTGGCATCGGCCGCGCGGCGGGCCGTGCTCACCGCCTCGAACGCCACCTTGCGCAACGCTCCACCGCGGGCCTCCGCAAACGCGAACGTCGAGGCCATCAGAGCACTTTCGCTTCGTCGCGCAGCAGCCGCACCAGCTCGGGCACCGCCTCGGGGCCCTCCCCGACGATCCGTCCCCCGGCACGCTCGGGGGGCAGCTCGAGCGTCTGCACGCTGAGCCGAATCTCACCGAGTTGGGCCGGCCGAACGTCGATGGGTTTCTTCTTGGCGGCCATGATGCCCTTGAGCGAGGGAAGCCGCGGCCGCGCGATCCCTTCGTCGATCGTCAGCACGGCCGGCAAGGGGAAGCTGACCGTCTCGGTCACGCCCTCGAGCTCTCGCTGGGCAATTCCCCTGGCTTCCGAGAGCTCCAAATGCGACACCGCCGTCACGCAGGGCATTCCGAGCAGCTCAGCGGTCATGGGGCCCACGCAGGCATTCCCGGTATCGGTGGCGTTGCGGCCGAAAAGGATCAGCTCGAACCCTTGCCCCTCGAGCTCGGGCACCAGCGCACGAGCGATACTCAATGCGTCGAAGGGAATCGCATCGGCCTGGAGGTGCACGGCGCGGTCAATGCCCATGCTGAGCGCCTTGCGGAGGATTTCCTGGGTTCCGTCCGGCCCGAGGCTGAGCGCGACCACCTCGCCCCCTCCCTGTTGCTCCTTGAGGCGCAGCGCGACCTCGATAGCGTAGCCGTCGAAATCGCTGAGGTCGAACTTGAGGCCGGTGGGATCGATAGACTTGCGGTCCGTCCCAATCGCGAAGCGCACTTCGGTGTCGGGAACGCGCTTGATGCAGACGGCGATCTTCACCTTAGTAGGCGCTCAGCCCGGTAATTTCTTCGCCCAGAATCAGGGAATGCATGTCGTGCGTCCCCTCGTACGTGTACACGGATTCCAGATTCGCCAGGTGCCGCATCGAATGGTACTCGACCAGGATCCCGTTGGCGCCGAGCAGGCGGCGGGCTTCGCGCGCGATGTCGCACGCTATAGTCACGTTATTGCGCTTGGCGAGGGATACCTGCTGGGGTGTCATGGTCTTCGCGTCCTTCAGCCGGCCGAGCTGGAGCGTCAGGCATTGCGCCTTGGTGATCTCGGTGAGCATCTCGGCGAGCCGCACCTGCTGGATCTGGGTGGCGCCGATCGGCTTGGCGAACATCACCCGCGTCTTCGCGTACCCCACCGCTTCCTCATAACAGGCCATTGCCGCACCGATCGCTCCCCAGGCGATGCCGTAGCGCGCCTGGGTCAGGCAGCTGAGCGGGCTCTTGATCCCGCCGCTCTTTGGGAGCAGGGCGTCCCTGGGAAGCTGGACGTTATCGAGGTGGATCTCGCTGGTGTCGCTGGCCCGGAGCGAAAGCTTGCCCTTCTGGTCCTTGGCGCTGTAGCCCTTGCTCGAGGTCGGCACGATGAAGCCGCGAATGGAGCTGACATCGTCCAGCGCGCCGGTTTTGGCCCAGATCACGGCGACACTGGCCTGGCTGCCGTTGGTGATCCACATCTTGGTGCCGTTGAGCGCCCAGCCGTCTCGGGTTTCTTTCGCCGTGGTGATCATGCCGCCGGGATTGGAGCCGTAGTCGGGTTCGGTGAGGCCGAAGCAGCCGATCTCCTTTCCCGCGGCCAGCCGCGGCAGCCAGTGCGTCTTCTGCTGGTCGGATCCGAAGGCGTGGATGGGATACATCACCAGCGCGCCCTGCACCGACGCGAAGGAGCGGATGCCACTGTCCCCCCGCTCGAGCTCCTGCATGATCAGGCCATAGGCGACGTTATTGAGTCCGGCGCAGCCGTACTCCTCCGGCAGATTCGCCCCTAACACGCCAAGCTCCGCCAGCCCGGGGATGAGCTCTTTGGGAAAACGGCCCTCGATGTAGCAGTCGGCGATGAGCGGCATGAGCTGATCGTCGACCCAGGCCCGCACGGTGTCGCGGACCGCGCGCTCCTCTTCCGAGAGGAGAGTATCGAGCTGGTAGAAATCGACGCCGGAGAAGGCCATGGGGGTCAGGGGGAGTGAGCAGTGAAAGTAAACACTCAGCGCAGAAGATCGTTCTGCAACCGGCGGGTGGCGCCCGAGTCAATCCCCATCGCTGTACAGCGCCGGCGGAAGTCCGGCCCGTGCCCGAGCTTGCGGCCGGTTTCGGCCTGCCACTGATGCACCATCTCGTGCGCAAGAGTCTCCCGGATGCCGCGCCAGCCGTCGCGGCGCAGATGCCGCCGCGAGATGCTGATCTCCGCCGGGGCATCGCCCGAACCTCCTGGCCGGAATTCGCCGAGCCGCCGGCGCATCCGCGAGGAAAGGAGCAGCATGACGGGACCGAGTGCTCCCGCGAAGTGGCATGCATTGAGGTCCTGGTGCAGTGCGCGGAGCCGCGCCAGGGTCCGCTCATCACCCGGGCGATCCTGCTCGGTGAGGCGGCGAGGACCCCGGGCGGGGGGGACGTGCTCGTGTACCGGAAAGGCGGCGAGAATCCGCTGGGCCGCTCGGCGCTCTCCCCGCGGAATGCCTGGCCGGGCCCAACGCGCGATCGCGGCGAGCACGGCGTCGGGCGCCATCGCATACCCCAGGTGAACCCGCAAAGCCCCGCGCGCGGTTAGCGAGACGAGCACTCGGCGGTTGGCGTGGGTGGTGACCGGGACGGTGGCGGGGAGGCCACAACCGCGGAGCCGATCGGATAGTAGGAAGGCCGGAACGTCGGAACGCTGGAAAGCTTCCGACTTCCCGACGTTTCGACCTTCCGACCACAAAGGCAGCTCGAGCTGCGCCGCCGCCGTCACGCCCGTCGCCTCCGCGCAAACTGCTCCAGGTCGGACGCCATGAAGTGCCCGCTCTCGCCGTCCCAGCGGTGGTGCTGGATGCTGATGGAGGTCGCGTCGCACGAGACCAGGTTGAAGGCCGAGGCGCGCTCGCCCCGGCAGCGATCGGTATGGGTGCCGGCGGTTCCCACCACGAAGGCGTTCTCAACCTGGCCGCAGCCTTCCTGGTGATCGTGGCCGCACAGCACCAGTTCTGCGCCGGTCCGACGCAAGAGCTCCTGGGCGCGCCGCCAGCGCGCCAGCCCCATGCGCCCCGAGATGGCCCCCCGGAGCACGTTGTGGTGGATGACGACGATACGCAATGACTCGGACGGTGCGCCCGCGAAGTAACGGGTTATGCGCTCCGTTTCGGAGGCGGGAAGGTGTCCCTTGACCGCGATATCGTTCAGGTTCCAGGTGAGCGAGGCGAGGGCCACCCCATGACTGGTGAGCGCCGACGCCAGCACGGCCCCCGGCAGCTCGAGCGTGGGCGTGAGCTCGGGCCCGAAATAGCGCAGCCATTTCCGGTAGCGGCGCGCCTTGCCGAGCAGACCGAAAGGGCTGCGCCACCATTCGGTATCGTGATTGCCGGGAATCACCAGCGTCGGCGCGACGCGGCGCATCAGCTTGACGAAGGCGAGCGCGCGCTGCAGCTCGCCGTGCCGCGCGCGCTGGCTCAAGTCACCCGAGATGACCACCGCGTCGGGCGCGAGCTCCGGAATGAGCGACTCCAGGACCTCGACTTGGTCGAGCTGGACGTCCCGGCCGAAATGCAGATCCGACAAATGCGCGAGGGTGACTTGCGTCACCACACCACCCGGACCCGATACGTCAGCACCGCTTCTCCCTTGGCCGGAACCCTGATCCGGAACCTCGTCCGCGTACTGGAAAGCTTCTCCGCCGGAACCGAGCTCGAAAGCACCGACCACTCACCGCCTCGCTCCTCCAGCACCTCGACCGTGACCGCGCTGTCCTTGGCGCTCTTCAGGCTCACGCGATAATCCGCCGTGGCGATGGTGCGGGTCGAGTCCCGGCGCGTGCTGTAGCTCATCTGCAGCCGGGTGGCGGTGAGGTCGAAGGCCGACCCCGCCGGCAGCCGCACTTCGGTGCCGGGCGCGGTGTGGCCGGCCTGCGACTGCCCGATCAGCTGCAGGCGTCCCCCGTCGTCCGCTTCGTAGAGCCGGTAATTGCCCGCGGGGAGCGGCAACTCACCGAACGGCGTCTTGGCCTGGCGCTTGAGGGTGTACCAGACCTCCACCGGAACTTGCCCCTCGTCGTTGCCGAACTGCTGCAGCGGTCCATAATAGTTGAGCTGACCCCGCACGACGAAGGCTTTCTCCCACGGCGCGGTCGCGGGGTCGAAGAGCGCGACGCTCGTGGTGACGCCGGGCTCGAGCGAGAGCCGCCCTGGGATGCTGTAGAGATGCGCTTCGCCGATCTGCTGCTCTTCGGCGGGAGCTTGCGCGACCGCGCCCGCCACCCTCATCTCCTCGAGCCGCATCGCCGGCATCGGCCGCGGTCCCGCGCGCCCGATCGAGCCGGCGAGGAGCTGCACTTCCGCGTCACTAACCCGCAATGCGGAAGGGATCGCGGCCTGGCCGCTCACCCGGGCGGAGCCCCTGCCCAGGATGACGCTGTAACTCGCGCTCCAGGAAGCGCCCTGGGTGAAGTAACCCAACCGCAACGCGGGCCGCGCGGCGGCGCTCCGGATGGCTAATGCAAGGGTCGGTTCGGTGAGCACCAGCTCGGAGGGATAGAGCGGGAGGCCGGGGCGCTGGAACACGACTCTGCCATCGGGCAAGCGAAACCGCTCCGGGTTTACGCCGACCACAGTGGCAGTGACCGTGTCCGTGGCGGGAGTGGCACTGCGACCGGTCACAAACTTGAGCGTCTGTCCCACCGCCCGGCGCATGGTGTTCTGCTCGTCCACCGATTCATCGTAGCTGCTGCCGACCAGCACCACGCCGGAATCGAGCGCGAACACACTGGCGGGATCGAGCGCGCCGAGCGCCAGCCGCTGGCTACTGAGTCCCGCGGACACGGCCACGGGCACGCTGCGGCGCACCAGCACGGTCCCGTCGTTGTAAATCGTGAGACCGACCTGCGCCCGCAGCGCAGTGGGAAGCCCCACGGCCACTGCCACCGCCACTGCCACTACCACTGTTGTTGTCACTCTCATCGGTTCACTCCTCACTTGCGCAACACCTCGATCGCAATCTGGGTCACGATCCGGCGTACCAGGAAATAAGTGGCGATCGCCACGGC
>DASYPD010000369.1:0-3481 GCA_036007005.1 Gemmatimonadales bacterium | reverse complement strand
CCAGACGCTCAACTACCGGATCCGCGAGGGCGAAGTGCAGAAGGTCCCCTACATGGGCGTCATCGGACAACGGGAGGCCGACGCCGACACGATCGCGGTGCGGGTTAGGGGTGCCGGCACCAAGCAGGAAATCCTTCCGGTGGCGGAGTTTCTCGAGCGGGTGCGGGAGCAGGTGCGCCAGCGGGAACTGGTACCCTAGGTCGCTGGAGGAGCGCATGACGACGAGCGAAGCAACGGAGGCCCTGAATCATCCGGTCCTGCGCCGGCTGGTGGACCAGGCGAACAGCCTGTCCCTGGCCGACCGTCTGACCCTCCTCAAGGGACTCATTCCGGGGACCGCCGCCGAGCTGACCCCGAAGCAGTTTGGCGGGCTGATCGCCGAGCTGCAGCTCAAAGGCGAGCGATTTTATGAGGCCATCGAGCATCCCGGAGAAGGCCGGGCCACCCGGCAAGTGCGCGGGGAACGCGAGATCGAGGGACGAGAGTAAGTTTCTCTCCGTACTCTCCCGCGAGCTCCCGTGTCCGACGCCACGACCCCCGTTATTCTCTCCGCCTGCCGCACGCCGATCGGCCGCTACCTCGGCGCACTGGCCTCCTTCACCGCGCCGCAGCTCGGCGCGAAGGTCATTCGGGAGGCGGTGGCCCGAGCCGGTCTGGAGCACGCCTGGATCGACGACGTGCTTATGGGCCATGTGCTGCAGGGCGGCGCGGGCCAGGCGCCGGCTCGCCAGGCGGCCATTGGTGCCGGTCTGCCCGGAACTATTCCCGCCCTCACGGTCAACAAAGTGTGCGGCTCCGGTCTCAAAGCGGTGATGCTCGCGGCCCAGGCGATCAAGGCCGGCGACGCGCAATGCGTCGTCGCGGGCGGCATGGAAGCGATGTCGGCCGCGCCGCACTACCTCTATGGCATGCGGCTCGGCATCAAGGCCGGCAATCAGACGCTGGTGGACGGGATGATCCACGATGGCCTCTGGGACTCCTTCGGCGCCACCCACATGGGCGGCTATGCGGAGTATACGGCGCAGAAGGCGGGGATCACCCGGCAGGAGCAGGATGAGTTCGCCTATCAGAGCCACCAGAAGGCGCTGGCGGCGATGGACAGCGGCAAGTTCAAGGACGAGATCGTGGCGGTGGAAGTGCCCGGCAGCGGCAAAGCAGGGCCGACCTTGTTCGAAAAGGACGAGGGCCCGCGGAAGGAAACCAGTCTGGAAGTGCTGGCGCGACTCAAGCCGGCCTTCCAGAAGGACGGGACGGTGACTGCGGGGAACGCGCCGGGGCTCAATGATGGGGCAAGCAGCCTGGTGGTGAGCTCGCTCAGCTTCGCCAAGTCGCACGGGCTCAAACCCATGGCGCGTATCACCGCCTACGCCACCGGCGGCGGGGAGCCGCGCGATCTCTTCTTCGCGCCCATCGTGGCTGTCGAAAACCTGCTGCGCCAGACGCACGGCTCGATCCACGACTTCGACCTGATCGAGGCGAACGAGGCGTTCGCGGTGCAGGCGCTGGTGGATGGGCAGGCGCTCGGCTGGGACTGGGAGCGGGTGAACGTGCACGGCGGCGCGATTGCGCTGGGTCACCCCATCGGAGCGAGCGGAGCGCGGGTGCTCACCACGCTGCTCTACGCTCTGAAGGGCCGCCAAGGCAAAACGGGGCTCGCCACGCTCTGCCTGGGTGGTGGCAACGCCGTGGCTCTCGCGGTCGAGGCGCTTTGAGCGCGAGGCAACGCGTCAGGGCAGCCGGCTGGTCCTTGGTTTTTCTCTTGGGAGGCTATGCCCTCGCCCTCGCTGTGCTGCTCGTCGCCCAACGCTTCATCCGGCGGCCGGCGCCCGGCTCCCTCCGTGAGGCGGGGATCGAAGCGCTCGCGCTCCTCGCATCCTATGCTGCGCTCACCTGGTTGATCGGGTTCCGGGTGCTCAAGCTCACCCGGGCGGAGTTCGGCCTGCCTGCTCGCGGAGGCCACGGCGTTCGCGGCACGGTCGGATTCAGGGGGTTCGGGTGGGGGTTGCTGCTCGGTGTGATCATCGCGGCGCTCGCGATGCTGCTGGCGGTTCCTCTCGGACACGCCGCGTGGCGCACCGACGGCGGGACCGTGCCGCAATGGCTGGGACGCGTAGTCCTGACGGGACTCGTGCTCCTGCCCGCGGCGCTCGCCGAAGAGCTGGCGTTTCGGGGTGCCCCCTTACTGACGCTCGGCAAACAGTTCGGGCGAATCCCGGCAATTCTCGTGCTCGCCCTGCTCTTCGGCGTGGCGCATCTCGACAATGAGGCGGTGACCCTGCTGGCGCTCGGCAACATCGCGCTCGCCGGCGTGTTACTCGGGGTGGCGTTCTTCACGTCCGGCGGGTTGCTGACGTCGACGGGCCTGCACTTCGGCTGGAATCTTGCTCTTGCCGGTCTGGCCGCGCCGGTGAGCGGCACCACGATCCCGATGCCGTGGCTGGATTATTCCGCCGGCGGACCCCGCTGGCTCACTGGCGGCGTGTTCGGCCCGGAAGGCGGAGCGCTTGCGTCGCTCTGCCTTCTGAGCGGAGTTTTTCTCGCGCTGCGGCGGCGCCGCAAGGAGAGCAGGGCATGAGCCAGGCCGCGGTCATCGGCGCGGGCACCATGGGAAACGGAATCGCCCACGTCTTCGCGCAATCCGGCTGGGAAGTCACCCTGATCGACGTGTCGCGCGAGGCGATCGTGAAGGCGCTCGCGACCATCCAGGGCAATCTGGAGCGGCAGGTCAAAAAGGGGACGCTGGCGCCTGGCGCCCCCGGGCAGGTGCTGGCCAGGCTCAGCACGGACACCAGAGTGGAGGCTGCGGCCGGAGCGGAGATCGTGGTGGAGGCGGCGACCGAGAACCCGGGGCTCAAGTTCGAAATCTTCCGCCTGCTGGACGCGGCGTGCGCGTCCGGAACGATTCTCGCGAGCAACACCAGCTCGATCTCCATCACCGAGCTCGCGGCCAAGACCCGCTGCCCCGGGCAGGTGATCGGGATGCACTTCATGAACCCGGTCCCCGTCATGCAACTGGTCGAGGTGATCCGGGGCCACGCCACCAGCGATGAAACCACCCGGCGCACCCTCGAGATCGCCAAGGCACTCGGGAAGACGCCGGTCGAAGTGAACGACTCTCCGGGCTTCGTCGCCAACCGGATCCTGCTGCCCATGATCAATGAGGCGATCTTTGCGGTCATGGAGGGCGTCGCGACGCCTGAAGCGATCGACAGCGTGATGAAGCTGGGCATGGCGCATCCGATGGGCCCGCTGGCCCTCGCGGATTTCATCGGGCTCGATGTCTGCCTGGCCATTCTGCAGGTCATGCAAGAGGGCTTCGGAGATCCCAAGTACCGGCCCTGTCCGCTGCTCCGCAAGATGGTGGCCGCCGGAGAGCTGGGTCGGAAATCGGGAAAAGGCTTCTACAACTACTAGGTAAGCGGTAAGCGGTGAGCGGTAAGAGGCCGCCCTCCCGCTCGCCGCTCACCGCTCACCGCTGACC
>DASYPD010000368.1:0-4813 GCA_036007005.1 Gemmatimonadales bacterium | reverse complement strand
GCGGCTGCTCCGGCTTCAAGTACAGCCTCAATATCGAGGAACGCCCGATCGAAGACGACCATATCATCCCGATCGATCGGGTCCGGGTTTTTGTCGACGGCTTCAGCCTGCAGTATCTCAATGGCGTGACCATCGACTATGTCTCCTCCATGCAGGGGTCGGGCTTCACCTTCAGCAACCCGAACGCCACCGGGGGATGCGGCTGCGGCAGCAGCTTTAACGCGTAAGTCTTCTCCGCCGAGTACTCTTGGGGGCCCGCTGGAATCTCGCCGGCGGGCCTTTTTGCTAGGGGCTAGGGAGCTAGGGGCTAGGGAGCTAGGGAACTACTTTCCCGGAGTAGATCCCTAGCCCCTAGCCCCTAGCCCCCAGCTCCCTGATCATGAGCGCTGTCGACCTGGCGGTTATCCTCGTCTACTTCGCCCTGACGCTCGGGATCGGTCTCTGGGTCACCCGTTCCCAGCGCACCGCGGGCGACTACTTCCTCGGCGCCCGCAACCTCCCGGCCTGGGGCGTGCTGCTTTCGATCGTCGCGACGGAAACCTCGGCGCTCACCGTCATCTCGATCCCCGGCGTCGGTGCCCGTGGCGACCTCACCTTTCTGCAGCTTCCCTTCGGGTACTTGATCGGCCGGATCTTCGTAGCGCGTTGGCTGCTGCCGGGTTATTTCACCGGCAAGCAGGAGACCGCCTATGCGCGGCTGGAGTCACGCTTCGGCCCGGGAACCCGCAAACTGATTTCCGCCTGCTTCCTGGTAACCCGCTTCCTGGGCGACGGGGTGCGCATCTTTGCCGGCGCGATTCCCCTCGCGCTGGTGACGGGCTGGAGCGTGCCGGGCGCCATTCTCGCCATGGGGCTCATCACCCTCGCCTACACCTACGTCGGCGGCCTCAAGGCGGTCGTGTGGGCCGATGTGATCCAGCTGGTGGTCTACGTGTCGGGCGGACTCGCCGCCCTCGCCATCGCCGTCGGGCTCGCCGGTGGCTTCGGGCACGCGCTCGATCTTGCCGCCGCGGCGGGCAAGCTCCGCCTGGTGAACCCTTCCTTCTCTTTCTCCTCGACCTACACGCTCCTGGGCGGATTGATCGGCGGAGCGCTGCTGTCGGCCGCCTCGCACGGGACCGATCAGCTCATCGTGCAACGGCTGCTGGCGACGCGGTCCCTGTCCGACGCGCGGCGGGCGCTGATCGGCTCGGGGGTGGTGGTGATCCTGCAGTTCCTGCTTTTTCTTCTGGTCGGCATCACGATCTGGGCCGCCGGCCTGGCCCCGGCCTCGCTCCGCGGCGACGAGATCTTTCCGCGCTTTATCATCGAGCACTTGCCGGCCGGTCTCGCGGGTCTGATGATTGCCGGAATCCTCGCCGCCGCTATGAGCACGATCAGTTCCTCGATCAATGCCCTCGCCTCCTCGATGACCCACGATTTTTACACTGGCATCACCGGCCGGCGGGAGCCGGAGCATTTGCTCAAAGTCGGCCGCTTTTTTTCGGGCCTCTGGGGGTTTCTGCTCATCGGGGGAGCGCTCGCGGTGTACGCCTGGGCCAGGAGCATGGATACCCCCGTGGTCGTCCTGGCGCTCTCGATCGCTTCGATCACCTACGGTGCACTGCTCGGCACCTACCTGCTCGCCGGGCGCTGGCCGCGGGCCAGCAGCCGCGATGTCGGTGCGGCCACCGTTGTCACCCTCGCCGTCATGCTGATCGTGGTCTTTGCCAAGAATCTGGCGGAGCACCCCGGACTCGGCTGGCTGGCACCCGTGGGGAGGCTCGCCTGGCCGTGGTATGTCCCCGTGGGAACGCTGCTGACCCTCGGGGTCGGAATCGGATCGAGTATCTTGCCGCACCGGGCGAAGGCAAACCCATGAGCAAGTACGTTGGCGTCGATGCCGGCGGCAGCAAGACCTCGGTGCTGCTGGCCGACGGCGAGAAGGTGATCGCGCGAACGACCGGGGCCCCCGGTGCCGTGCGGCCGGGCCGCGCATTGCAAGCGGCCAGCCGGATTGCGGCCGCAGTGCGCCGAGCGCTCACCGAGGCCAACCTGCTGGAGGCCGACGTGCTCGTCGTCGGGGCCGCGGGCGTAGGGCGTGATCCGGAGCGCAGTGAGCTGCGGGAAGGACTCCGCGGCGAGCGGCTGGCGACTCGTACCCTCGTTACCGGAGACCTCGACATCGCCCTCGAGGCGGGCTTCGGAAGCGGACCCGGGATCGTGCTGCTCTCCGGCACGGGAAGCGTGGCGGCCGCCCGCACCGCGGAGGGCGTCGTGCATCGGCGCGGCGGCTATGGCTGGCAGATGGGCGACGAAGGAAGCGGCTACGCGATCGGACGCGCTGCCTTGATCGCCGCGGGCCGGGCGAACGACGGCCGCGGCGCCGCCACCTCGCTCATCGACGCGCTGCTGGCGCAGGGGCCGGCGAGAGAGTTCGCCGAGCTGGTACGCTGGAGCAGCGCCGCCGAGGCGGGAGAAGTCGCCGCCCTGGCCCCCCTGGTGTTCAGCGCCGCGGCGGCCGGCGATGCGATCGCCCGAACCATCGTGGAGAGTGCCGCCGAAGAGCTTGCCGGGATGGTGAGTTCACTGCTGCCGCTCTTTGGGGGCAAGGGACGCGTCGAGGTTGCCATCGCCGGGGGCAACCTCGAGCCGAAGCGGGGACTGCGCGCCCCCCTGCTCGCCCGGCTCCGGAAAACCGCGCGACTCTCGATCCGCGAAGCCCCGCTCGATCCCGCCGCGGGCGCACTCGCCCTCGCCCGCCGCCAAAGCTAACCCGCTACTGGTCGCTGGTCACTTCTTTTCGCGCCAGCCGGCTGTGCCACTTGCCGTAGAAGAAGTAGATGAGCAACCCCGCCGCGAGCCAAGCCGCGAAGCGATACCAGGTCACCCGCGGCAGCTCGATCATGAGATAGAGGCAGGCGGCGACGGAAATCAGCGGAGTAAAGGGCACCCCGGGCACCCGGAACGGTCGCGCGCGCGCCGGCTCCTGCTTCCGCAGCACGATCACGCCGAGCGAAACCAGCACAAAGGCGAAGAGGGTGCCGATATTCGTCAGATCGACCACTTCCGCGATGTTGGCAAAGGCGGCGAACGTCGCGACGAAAATGCCGGTGAGAATCGTGCCCACATAGGGCGTCTTGTAGCGGGGGTGGACTCTGGCGAACACCTTCGGTAACAGGCCGTCGCGCGACATCGAGAAGAAAATCCTGGGCTGGCCCAGCTGAAACACCAGCAGCACGCTCCCCATCGCGATCACCGCGCCGAGCGCCACGATAAAACGCGAGGCGTTGATCAGCGCCGGAGGCCCGTTGGCCTGGGCCAGCGCCGTGATCATCGGCTCCGGGGTGCCGAGAGTCTTCCACGGCGCAATGCCCGTCATGACGAGCGAAATCGCGATGTACAGGATCGTGGTGATGACGAGGCTCATGATGATGCCGAATGGCATGTCCTTGCCGGGGTCCTTCGCTTCCTCGGACGCCGTGGAAACGGCATCGAAGCCGATGTAGCTGAAGAAAATGATCGCCGCGCCCGCGCTGATCCCCGCGAAGCCATTGGGCGCAAAGCCGCCCTGCGCGGGATCGGTCCAGTTGGCGGGCCGCAAGAGGAACGCTCCCACGGCGATGAAGAACAGAATGATGCCGATCTTGAGCAGCACCATCGCGTTGTTGGTGTTCGCCGACTCGCGGATCCCGATCACCAGGATGACGGTAATGACCGCGACGGAGAAAAACGCCGGCAGGTTGGCGATAAGCGGCACGCCGAGCACATGGGGCGCGCTGCTCAGCGCCGAAGCGAGGTATCGGGTGGTGGCGTCGCTCGCGCCCCCCGCGAGTGCCGTCGCGGCCAGGTGCGCCGAGCGCGGATCGGTTGCCAGCCAGGCGGGAAGATCGAGGCCAAAATGGCTGATCAGCTCGCGGAAGTACCCCGACCAGCCGATCGCGACGCCGATGTTGCCGACCGCATACTCGATGATGAGGTCCCACCCGATGATCCATGCGACGAATTCGCCCAGCGACGCGTAGGCGTAGGTGTAGGCGGATCCGGAAATCGGCACCATCGCGGCGAATTCGGCATAGCAGAGCGCAGCGAAGCCGCAGGCCACGGCCGTCAGGATGAAGGACAGCACGATCGCGGGTCCGGCACCCGGCCGCGCGGGATCGCCGACGATGGCGGTGCCCGTGGTGGCGAAGATGCCGGCTCCGATAGTCGCCCCGATGCCGAGCGCGGTGAGGTGCCATTTGTTGAGGGTTCGCTTGAGGCCCCCCCGCTCGGCGATATCGCTGGCGAACTCGGCGACTGATTTCCGGCGGAAGAGCTGGCGCATCGAATCCCTCAGAAGGAGACTTTGACGACCGCGTTGCCGGGAACCGCGAGTCCGTCCGCCGAGCGCGCGGGTCGGAAGCGGTACGCGCGCATCGCGTCCTCCAGCTTTTTGGCGTAAGCGCGATCGGGAATTTCCGGAACGAAAACGACGTGATCGACCCGCCCGTCGGCGAGCACGAAGAAGTTAACGTCGATACTGAGGCCCCGCATCGTCTTCGGGTAATCGAACGGCGGCAGAATCAACTGCCGCGGCTCGGGAGGGCGCGCGAGTGACCGGGTCGAATCCGCGCTGCCGGTTCCGCTCGCGCTGGACCCCGAGCCGCTGCCGGGCCCGACGCCGGGCCCGGTACCCGGACCGGCTCCACCACCGGCACCGCCACCACTCCCCGTCGTCGCGGCGGCCGCAGGCTGCGGCGGCGTCGTGTCGCGCGGGGCAGCGGGCTCAACCTTCGGGATCGTGGTGGGAACCTTGACTGGCGGCGCGAGGTGCGGAGTCGGTGCCGGAGGA
>DASYPD010000367.1:0-14739 GCA_036007005.1 Gemmatimonadales bacterium | reverse complement strand
AGGCTCCCGGCGACATAGACATCCCGGCGGTACAGGACATCAAGCGCATGGTTCGCGAAGCCGAGGCGGTCAGCGGGATAGAAACCCTCGGCCTGTCGCGCTCGCAGGCGCGCTTTCTGAATCTGCCGTTCTACCAGACCGGCAAGGTGCGCAAGGACCCCATCGGCAGTGCGGATATCGCGATCGTGCGCGAGCTGCTGCAGCAGGAGCGACCCGAGCTCATCTTCGTCGCGGGAGACCTCTCCGATCCCCACGGCACCCACCGGATGTGCAAGGAGGCGATCGACCGCGCGCTGGAGGGACTGCCTAACCCGCCAGAAGTCTGGCTTTATCGCGGCGCCTGGCAGGAGTGGTCGGTGACCGAAGCCACCTGGCTGGTGCCGCTCTCGCAGGAGGAGCTCGCAGCCAAGATCCAGGCCATCTTCAAGCATCAATCGCAGAAGGACGTGGCTCCCTTCCCCGGGATCGACGATCGGGAATTCTGGCAGCGGGTCGAGGCGCGCAACAAGGAGACCGCGGAGACTCTGAATCGGCTGGGGCTGGCGGAGTACTTCGCGATGGAAGCTTACGTGGTGGAGCAAAGCGGCTGACCCAGCGCGATGTGGTACTGCGCTGGATCGAGCAGATCGCCCGGGTGGTGCGGCGGATGCTGCTCGGTCCCGGCCCTCCCGACCTGGCGGCAGCCCGGGTGCACGTCGAGGACGCGATGCTCCAGCTGCTGGGACCGCTGGCGCTGCTGGTGCCGCGCCTCGAGGTCACCAGCGCAGCGCAGCTGTTGCACGATCCCGAGCGGATTCTTGGGCTCGCGGTGCTGCTGGAGCTCGAGGCGACCATCGTCGAGGCGGAGGGGGATGCGGCGGCCGCGACACCAATCCGGGAACGTGCGGCCGCGTTCCGGCGCGCGGCGCTCGCCTGTCCGCAATGCGGTGCGCTCTATCCGGACGCGGCCGACTCCTGCGAGCAGCGCTTTCAGCAGCTGCTCGCCCTCGACCATTCGCGTCCGGAGCCGTGGGGCCGGCTGCACGGCGTGGTGTTCGCCTGCTACACGCTCCAGCATCCGGAGGGCCAGACTCACGAAGCGCTGGAGCGCTGCTGGCTCGCGCTCTACCGGATCGTGGTGAGCGGGGACGATCCGGTCCGGCTGTTTGCGGGCCTCCGCAACGCGCCCAAGCGTGCGGGGGCGGAATGGGGCATCCCCGCCCTTCCGGCGCCACCTCCGCCAGGCGGACCGTACAGTGTCACCCTCGCTGACTTCGGGGAGTTTCCCCCGGAGAGCCACGCCGCGCGGGTGGCGGCGTGGGCGCAGGCCACCTACGAGCGCTGGGCGGAGGGGTCGCCAGGAAGCAGCGGCCGGGGCTAACCCGCTCGCCTCAGTACCGCCGAGCCAGCAGCGCGCCGATATCCGTATGGAGGGAGAACTGCACCGCCAGGGCGTACCCGGCGGACACGCCGGGCTGGGCACCGGGCCAGTGATCCTTGCTGAACGAAGCTTTGATCAGCGCGTCCGCGCTCACCCGGTAGCCGGCTCCGACTTCGCCGTTGAGTTCCGTGGCTACCTGCCCCGCCCACACTGAAGCACTCGTCGGCTCGATCGTCGCAAAGCGGTTGCGCTCGAAGCGCCCCGCCACGAAGAGCCGCGGTGACAGCGTGGCCCGGACCTCGCCATACCACCCCAGGCCGCGAACCGGATCGGCGCGGCTGGGAACTTCGAAGGATGACCAGAGGGCCTCGACGCGAGCCTCCACATAACCCGCGCTGAAACGCGCATCGGCACTCACCACGGTCTGCGAAAAGTCCTGCCACGAGGCGCCCGAAGGAATCTGCTCGCCCACCGCGGGACCGAGATAGGCCCCGTGGGTAAGCGTCGCACCGACGCGGAGCATCGGGCCGGCACTCACCCCGACACCCAGCAGGGGACGGAGCCTCTGGCCCGGCTCCGGGGTCCGGCCCTGATTCACGACCGGCAAGGAGATGAGCGCCGCCCGATAGTCCAGCTTGCCGGCAGCGCCGCTCACGCTGGTGCCCCACGGATAGGCGTCCGGATAGAGGTCCGGCGTGCCGATCAGCGGGTTGATGTTGGAGAAGCGCCGCGGCCCGAATTCTCCCAGCGGCATCAGGATCCGGCCCGCTTCCACGCTCATGCCGCGCCGGGGGAGCCAGCGCAGCGTGAGCACTTCGAGCTCTTTCTCGAACTCGCCCTCCGCGCCAGTCTCCTTTTCCAGCTCTCCCATGGCCAGCAGCTGCAGCTCGGCGAACGGGCGCAGGGAAACCCATCCGCGCAGCCGACCCACCGCCTGCAGATCTCCCTCGTTCCGGGCCAAGAGCGGCGAGTCTCCGTGCGTCTTCCAGAGCTCGAGGTCCGTCAGCATCTCCACCCCGAGCTTCTGGGCAAACGCCCGGTAAGGCAACGCGGCCAGCAGGACCAGAACCGTCAGAGCTCGGCGCATCATTCCTCCCCGCGGGAGGCCAGCTCCGCATCGAGCAGCTCGCGCGCCGCCCGGGCCAGGGCGTCGGGTGCGATCGGCTTCTGAAGAAACCGCGAATCCGGCGCCAGCACGCCGTGTCGCTCTACCGCCTCACTGGCATATCCCGAGACGAACAGCACGCGCACCCCGGGACGCTCGGCTTGCAGCCGCTCGGCCAGTTCCTTCCCCGACACCAGCGGCATCACCACGTCCGTGATCAGCAGATCGATCGGGCCGGCGTGCCCGGCGGCCACCTCCAGCGCCTCACGCCCATGGCTCGCCTCCAGCACCTGGTACCCGCGCCGCTGCAGGGCGCGCCGCATCGACTCGCGAAGCTGCCCCTCGTCCTCGGCGATCAAGATCGTCTCGCTGCCCGCCGACGCGTTCGCCGGCGCTGCCGCGTCGCTCTCCGAGCGGCTCGGCTCGACCACCGGGGGGAAGTAACAGCGGAAGGTGGCCCCGCAGCCGGGTTCGCTGAACACTGTGATGTTTCCTGCGGACTGCCGCACGATGCCGTAGACCGTCGAGAGCCCGAGCCCGGTCCCTTTGCCTTGCGCCTTCGTGGTGAAGAACGGCTCGAAGATCCGCTGCCGGGTCGCGGCGTCCATGCCGACACCGGTGTCCGACACCAGCAGCATCACCGCCGGCCCGCCCGCCAGCGGCAGGTTCCCATGACGACGGTCGAGGGTGACGTTTGCCGTTTCGATGAGCAGCGTTCCTCCCGCCGGCATCGCGTCGCGCGCATTCACCGCGAGGTTGAGGATGACCTGCTCGATCTGGCCCGGGTCCGCCATCACGCGTCCGAGCTCGGGAGCCAGCCGCGTCTCGACCACGACCTCCTCCGCTAATAGCGTACGCAGCAAGGGCTGCATCCCCGTCACAACCTGGTTGAGGTCGATGACTTGCGGTTGCAGCACCTGTTTGCGGCTAAAGGCGAGCAGCTGCCGCACCAGCCCGCTGGCCCGCTGTCCGGCGGAGCTGATCTGCTCGATGTCATCTCTCGCACGGCTTTCGGCTGGAAGGCCCTCGCGAACAAACTCCGCGTAGCTCATGATGACCGAGAGCAGATTGTTGAAATCATGGGCTACTCCCCCCGCGAGCGCGCCGAGCGCTTCGAGCTTTTGCGATTGCCGCAGCTGCTCTTCGCTCTCCCGCAGGGCGCGCTCCGCTCGCTGGCGCTCCTCAACCTGCCGGCGCAGTGTCTCGTTGGTGGTCGCCAGCTCGACGGTGCGGCGCTCCAGCTCGAGCCGCTCCTGTCCCAACGAGGCGATCAGCACATTGTACGCATCGGTGAGGGTCGCGATCTCCGCGGGCGCGAGCGGATCGTTGAATCGCCCGGAGGCGCCCTGAGCCGATCCGGAGCGAATGAACGCTACGAAGCGCGAGAGCGGTCGCAGAGTAGTGCGAGAGACCAGGGCGCCCCCCGCACCGACCAGCAGGACGGCCAAGGCCCCGACCACCAGGAAGCGCCGGGCCAGCGAATGGGTGATCGGCGCCACCGATGCGGTCAGCGAGCGCATCAGGTAGAGCACCACCGGATGCCCGTCGTTCCCGAGGCCTAGCGGCAGATTCACGGACACGTAGGCTTCCCCGCCCAGCCGGATGAGAGATGCCGAGTCCGCCGCACCCGGCACCGGTGTCTCCCAGCGCGCCCCCACCGGCGCGCGATTGAGCGTCGAAGCCACCACCACCCCGCCCGCGGTCACCACGCCCCGGGTATCGGCGGGGGTGGTGGATCTGGGCAGCAGGCTGTCGACTCGTTCGCCCAGCATCAGGGCGCCGATGGGAAATCCATCCATCAGGATCGGCACGCAACCGACCTGCATCGGATCCCCGGAGGTCGTCGCGCTCAACACGCCGAAGGCCGAATCGGCAGTCGAGTTCTCCGATTGCAGCGCGTAACGCACCGCCGGCAGCGCAAGCATGGACTGGCCGCGTCGGGGGGCGCCGGGTCCGGAGGAGGCGACCACGCGGCCGCTGTCGTCCGTGACGATCAGCAGCTCGCGGTGCAGGTCCTCGAAGAGGCGTGCCGCTTCGCGCTGGATGGTTTCTAGGGCGGCACCGGCGTCCCCTTCGGACCGCAGGGTGGACAGCGCCGCCCGCAGCGTCGGACTCGTCGAGGCCACCGCGGACGTGGCGAGCAGCAGCCGCAGATCGCGGTCCTGCAGCTGGCGCAGCGCGGCCTGCCGATCGTTGAGCTCGGCCACGAAGACCCGCCGTACGTCGGCGCCGGTGCGGATCCGGAGCACCTCGAATCCGGTTCCCACCACCACCGCGGTGAGCAGCGCGCTGAGCAAGGCCAGCTTGACTCCCAGCGGGCTGCTCCTCACCCGCGCGATGAGATCCCCTCTGGGATGGCGCGCTTCGCTCACGGCTCGCCGGACCGCTCCGGCAGCGGGATCCGCAGTTGCAGGGTCGTCGTCCCCCCCGCCTCGATATGGACCGCGGCCTGCATCGGCCGGATCCGTTCGTGCCAGGTGATCAGGCGATAGTCGCCGGGCGGAACTCCCTCGATGACAAAGTGTCCATTCGCATCGGGCGACACGAAGAACGGTGTGTCGAGCACCAGGATGAAGCCGTTCATGTCCGCATGGATGTGACAAAAGACCGGCACGATCCCGGCGCGTGAGAAGGTCACCGTGCGCGAGGAGCCGCGCGGATAGCGGCCGAGGTCGAAGCTCTTGATGCTGGAGAGCGAGAACACGTTGTGGAAGATCGGATCGTCGTTGGGAAACCCGACCGTGGTGCCCACGAGCACCGGGAGCACATGCGGTACGAAATGTTCCCCGCGCTGCCGCACCTCGGGTAACCGATGCGCCATCTCCCGAACCGCCGCGTTGCGTAGCGCCGGCGTCGGCTCGAGATAGATCACCACATTGGCCAGCGGATTCTCCTCCCGTCGGGGCCGGGCCGGTGCGCTGCCGGGCTCCTCGTACACCCGGACGCGGGCCCGCGGCGTGGTCAGGCTGGTCGCGATGCTGGCGATGCCTTCGATGCGCCCGCTTGCGCCGAGCTTCGGAACAGGGCGCCCTGGCGTTGGCACAGAATGTCCCAGCCCGATGAGCGTGAGGGCGAGCGTACCCGGCCCTCGCAACGGCAGACTTTTGCCCCGCCGAGCCGCGAAATGGGGAGGAGGGAAAATGCGCAGCATCAGCGTGCGAAAAGGCAGAAACTGGGCCAGCGCTCCGGGGCGCCCGCACCGCCGGTCTAAGGCTTGGCGCAACATGGAGTTAATGGCCCGAGGGGAACCGCTGCGGGCTGGATCGGCTGGTACTGCTGGTTCGCGATCGGCGGCTTACCCTGGAATCGACGGACGCCCCTTGGCGGGTTTTCCAGGCGGCGAGCTGGCAAGCTGCTCCAGTAATCCGGCCGCCCTCGCGAGCAGCCGCTGATCGGCGACCGGCAGCGCCGCGAGCGCCGCCGCCAGCCGCACGACCCGCCGCCGACGCCCCTCGAGCAGAAGCCGCCGGCCCTTCGGGGTAGCGCGGATCCGAAAGACCCGGCGGTCGTTCCGATCGCGAAGCCGCTCGACTAGCCCGCCCCGCACCAGCCCGTGGACCAGATGGGTCATCGTGGGGGGGCGCACCTGCTCGGCGGCGGCGAGCGCCGCCATCGGCAGCGGGCCGGCAAAGACGATCACCGACAACGCCGAGAGCCGGGGCCCCGAGAGACCAGTGGCGCGATCCTCCACCCGGACCGAGCGGAGCAGGTGAATGGCGGCGGAGTGCAGCCGATCCGCCGTGGTGAAGGCGGGGAGGAAATTGCTTGGGCGCCTGCGGCGCCTCGCAATGACCCTGGCTTGACGGGTGCGGGCAGGGGGCATAGAATTAGTTAGCAAGGCTAACTAATTCTAACGGCGCCGCCCCGGAAAGGAAAGTGCTATGGATCCCCTGCTGCAGTCCATCGGCCAGATCGCGGTGCGGGTAAGAGACCTGCCGCGCGCGGTGCGCTTCTACCGCGACGTGCTCGGGCTCGGCTATCTCTTCGAGGCGCCCAGCCTCGCCTTCTTCCAGTGCGGTGGGGTCCACCTCATGTTGAGCCCCGACGCCGAAACCCCCGAGTTCGACCACGCCGCCTCGATCCTCTACTTCGAGGTCGCCGACATCGAGGCCGCGCAGCGTACCTTGCGCGGGCGAGGGGTGCATTTCCGCGACGAGCCCCACATCATCCACCGGGCCGGCGAGAAGAACCTCTGGATGGCGTTCTTCGACGACGGGGAAGAGAACGTGTTTGCCATCCGGCAATGGAGAACCGCCTAGAGGTCGGTATATTCCCCGCTCTCTCCACCGCGAGCTTCCCCATGCTCGGCGTTCTCCTCCTCCTGCAGGCCGCAGCGCCACCAGCTTGCTCGTCTGACCCGCTGTGCCGGCTGCTGCAGGACGCCGCGGCGGTCAATCGTCGCGCGATGCAGAGCGCGGGCGGCTACCGAGCGAGCATCGAGACCGAGAGCGCCACGCTGGGCCGGCGCGAGAACCGGATGGAGGGAATCAGCCTGCTCGAGCAGATGAGCGGCACGGCGCGCTGGTCCACCGACATCGGCTTCGACTATCACCTGATCGGCTCGCGCAGCTTTCCCAATGAGATTCCGCTCTCCCGGCTGGCTTTCCTCCGAATTGGTTGGGTCACCCCCACACTGGCGGCATCTCCCCTTCAGGTCATCACCCGAAGCGGCCGAGTCACCCATGCCGAGACGCGCGGCGCGGCACTGGCGCCAGTGCTGGTGATCCATCCGCTGGGCGAAGAGCGCGACCGCTACTATCGCTACGAGGGCGGTCAGGCCGTTCGGCGCCAACTGGCAGATAGCGAGCGCGAAGTCCTGGCGATCGAGGTGATCCCACGGGAGGACATCAGCGGGGAGCACACGCTGTTCGAGGGCGAGCTCGAGCTCGACCCGCAGACGCATGCGCTGGTGCGCTTGTTCGGCCGCTTCAGGACCATCGGGCGGCCGAAGCACCTCCTTTCCCTCCCGCATTTCGATCCCGCGGCCACCCGGGTCGACCTGCTCAATCAACGGCTGCCCAACGGGATGTGGGTTCCCCTGATGCAGCGCTACGAGATCCAGACGGCATCCTCCCTGACGACCGGCTACGGCGGGACCCGCCGGGTCATTTCCCGCTTCGCCAACGTCCAGGCGATCCCGGCCGGGCGGGCGGAGGTGGGCGCCACGGCGACGCTCGGGTACGGCTTCACCAGCGCGCCGCACGATTCGTTGCGCGGCTTTCGGCGCTGGCAGCTCCCGGCCGGCGAGGCGAGCACCTCGGTCGCCGGCGCCGATTTCATTCGCTACTACCCGGGGCGGCTGCTCAGCACCGGGAAGCCGATCGCGCTGCTGCAAGGCATCCGGAAAGGGGAATTCGTCCGCTACAACCGGATCGAGGGGGCCTTCACCGGTCTCGCGGGCATCGTGCGGCTGCGGGACGCGGCGCCGGGGCTTTTCCTGCACGCCACCGGCGGCTACGCCTGGAAGGAGAAAACGGTCCGTGGCGGCGGCGATGTCGGATGGGAGTCGCGCGGCTGGACGGTGAGCGCCGGCATTGCCCGCAGTCTCGAGGTCACCAACAAGTTCCGCAATCAATTCGACAACCCCATGCTCGCGGCGCTGGCCGGGCGCGACAACTGGGACTACGTCGAGCGGCGCAAGGGCCAGGTCTCCCTAACCCGCTTGGTCGATGCCGCGCGCGGCGGCATCCTGCAGCTCGAGGCCGCGCGGGTCAAAGACGTCGAGGTCTTTCGCCATCTGGAGCACGCGCTGGTCGGCAAGCGGCTGCGGATCAACCGCGGGATGACGCCGGGCAGCTACTGGCGGGGGATCGCGGTGTTCGACTGGAACCCCACAGTCAGTTCGATCTTCAGCCATGACGGCATCGGCTTCCGCGGCGAGGTGGAGACGGCGAGCGGCGACCTCGATTATACCCGGCTCGAGGGCCGCCTCGTGCTGCGCAAGAGCACGCGCCGGGTGGCGCTCCTCGCACGGCTGCACGGCGGAGCCGTGCTCGGCGACAGCCCTCCTCCGCAACAGCTCTTCGAGCTGGGGGATCCCTCCGGACTGCCGGGTTATGGGTACAAAGAGTTCGCGGGGACCCGCGCTGCGCTGTTGCGGACCCGGCTCACCGTGCCGCTGGGGCTGCTCGACCGTCCCTGGGCCGTGAGCTCGGGATTCATCCTGCCCGCGTTCTCGCCCGCGATCTCCCTCGGCTTTCAGAGCGGGATCGCCAACGCGCCGACCGCCGCGGGGCTGGCCGCAGTGCGCGCGCTGGGCGACAGGTATGATGACAAGACAGGAGCGTTGCTGGTCGATCCCGTGACCGGAGCGCCGCTGCCGGCGGCGGTCGCGGGGAACAAGCTGCACTCATCGGTGGATGTCAGGATCGGTCTCTTCGGCGACGCACTGGCCGTCGGCATCGCGCGCGGGTTAGAGAAAGGACGCAAGATGAAGTTCATCTTCGGCTTCGGGAGGCAGTTCTAGAAGTTCAGATCCAGTCCCAGGGTCCAGATGATGCTCGCCTGCAGCCCGCCGCGCCGGAGCGGCACCAGCGCGTTGCCCACCAGGATCGGCCCGCCCGGGGTGCGAAACTTGAGCCCGACGGAACTGTTGAGCCGGTGGTCTTTCAGCTCCGGGATGTTGGTGGGCTCCACCTTCCGCCTGAACGGGTAGAGATAGCTCACGGTACCGGGGAGCTGAAGCCCGCTCTGCCCGAGCTCCCATTCCGACAACACCTCAACCGCGAGTGTCGCCCAGCCGGAGAGGGGCTGGTCGAAGCCGCCCGTCAGCAGCAGCGCATCGTTGCGGTGATTCCCCGTGCGCAGCAGATAACCCAGATTCAGGTGCGGGGAGAAATCACCGAAGCGTCCCGACGCGATCGCCAGGCCGCGGAGGGCGAGGTGCCCCGCCCCGCTGAGCTCCGCTTGCGAACCCGTCGGGAGCCGGGCATCGCCCATGAGCGAGAGCGCGAAGCGCTCGCCGGGGAGCAGATTTGCCTTGAGCCGCAGCGCGATATCGCCGACGCCGGTATGGGACCCGAAGGTCGCCGCGTTCGCGCTGAGGCCGGGATTGTCGGGCGTCCCGGTGAAGAAATGCACCGCCGTGGGACCGCCGAAGGGAATGATCTGGGCCGCGCTCCGGCCCTGCAGCGAGGTGTGCACCAGCGGGACCGCGACGCTCAGGTCCACCCGATCGCTCAGCCCATAGGTCGCGAAGAAGGTCGCGACCAGCAGATTGACGTTGAGCTGCAGCCGGACCTGAATGATGTCGTTCTCCTTCTCCGGATCGCCGAGGCCGGGACGGCCGACACCCGGCACGTCCTGATGGGTGAAATTGAGGAGGAGCTGGTCGAGCGGCACACCGCGCAGCGAGTTGAAGTCGATCCCGGTGAGATTGGCGCCCAGCACGAAGCGGCGCTTGCCGAGCGTCTGGGCCCGCTCGCCAAACACCGGCCCGAAGGATGCCGAGGTCTTGACCGGTAACCCGCCGACGAATTTGAAGGTCTGCCCGCTGCCGGAGGCGGAGAGCGGAAGATTGGACGTGTTGACCGCGATCGCGTCGGTGAGGAAGCCGATAATGGTCGCATTCCCCGCGGCCACGTCGGGAAGGAAGTGCTCGCCATGCCCGTTCGCGGCGCTCACCGACCCGTCGAGACAGAGCGGCTTGCCGCAGTTGCCGAAACTGAAGAGCTCCTGGATCCGATCGCGGAGCGGCGGTTGCTGCTGCGCGGCGAGCGGAGCCGCGAGCACGCCGACGAGCAGCAGGGACCGGAGCGGGCGACCTGACATCGGACCTCCGGAGGAATCAGGAGACAGCAGTTATTGGACGAGCCCGACGAGACGCCACTCGGTTCCCCGCCGCTCCAACCGCGCGCGCAGGTTGACCTTCTGCTCCGTCGGCTTGCCGCGGGCGGAGCTCACGGTATTGCTTCCCTGGATGCGCGCGGTAGCGACCTCGCCGCTCAGCGCCACCTCGCTCACGCTCCAGCGCGTCCGCATGCTGCCGCCGGCTTTCCAGAAGGCCTCCAGGCCCTGGCGCTGCTCGGCAGGCATCTCGGGATAGAGCCGCCGGGCCTGTGCGAGGTCTCCCGCTTCGAGCGCGCGCGCATACGCGAGGATGAGGGCGATGACGTCGGCCTTCTCGTCACTAACCCGCGGCGCGGGTGCGGAGGAGACGGATTCGCTGACCGGCTTGGGCGGCTGCACCGCGGGGGGGAGGGCGGCCACAGGGGCTGGAGCAGGTAACGGAGCGGGAGGTGGCGGCGCCGGCGCAGGAGTTCCGGATTCGCGTTGCGCGCCCGCAGAGGGCGTCGCGGACTGCCGTTGCGCCGGTGGCTTCTGAGGCACCGGCTGGGGCACGAGCCGCTTGGACTCAACCGGTGCGGGACGCTGCTGCGTCGGGGCGGCGGGTAACGGAGCCGGGGGACCGGCCGGAACCGCTGCAGTGAGCGGGACGGGCGGCGGCGCCGCGAGCGGCCTCGAACGGAGGAGCAGGGCCACCACTGCCGTCGCGGCGAGCAGCGCGCCCGCGCCGAGCCACCAGCGGGAGTGCCGCCAGGCCGGCCGGGGCAGCGCCAGGTCCGGCCCGCTCCGCACGCTGCGGGTTAGGGGAACCGGGCTGCGGGGAGTCTGCACCTGCGAGATGATCTTATGGGTCACCCCGCTCCGCGCCAGCAGGATGAGCTCGGTGCGCGTGGGATCGTCGTGGGCCAGCGGCCGGGCTCCGATGCCGGCGACCGCATCCTCCATCGTGGGCCAGCGTGCCGCCGGGTCCTTCTGCAGCATGCGGGTCACCGCGGCGCGCAGCGGCTCCGGGCAATCGGGCCGCAACTGCTCGAGCGGCGGGATCGTGTCGTGAAAATGGCTGTACATGAGGGCCATCATGGAGCCGCTGAAGGGCGGCTGGCCGGTGAGCATCTCGTAGGCCACCACGCCGAGCGAGTACTGATCCGAGGCGCCGCCGACCGCGCCGCCGGCGCACTGCTCGGGACTCATATAGGTCGGCGTTCCTACCGCGGTGCCGGTCTGGGTGAGTCCCTCCGATTCCGCCACCTTGGCGATACCGAAATCGGTGACCATCGCCCAGCCTTCTTCATCGATCAGGATGTTGCTGGGCTTGATGTCGCGGTGCACCACGCCGCGCCGATGGGCATAGCCGAAGGCACCGCCGACCTGGGCGAGGATCGCCTCCACCATGGGGATCGGGAGCTTGCCGATTTCGCGCATGATGGAGTCGAGCTGGGTGCCCTCGATCAGCTTCATCACGAAGAAGAGCAACTCGCCGGCTTCGCGGACCACGTAGATCGGGATGATGTTGGGATGCGACAGATGGGCCGCCGTCCGCGCTTCCCGCTTGAAGCGCTCGACCATTCCCGCGCCGTAACTCACCAGGGGCGACATCACCTTGATCGCCACCTTGCGGTCGAGCGCGAGCTCGTGAGCGAGGTAAACGGTCGCCATGCCGCCCCGGCCGAGCTCGCCGTAAATATCGTATTCGCCGAGGGTGGCGGCGCGCAGCCGCTCCAGCAGCTGGTCCTGGCCGGCCTGGGCGCCGGCGGCGGCGGAGCTGGTCGAGCTGGTGCCTTGGCGGGAATCACTCATAGGCTAGAAAGACTAAGCCCGAACCCCGCGCAGGGCTAGATTGCGGGACCTTCTCGGAGTCGCTCCATGTCGTTCCGTCCGGTACGTCCTGCTCTCGTTGCGCTGCTGCTGCCCCTCACGCTTTCCGCGCAGGGACCGGGCTTCAGCGTCCGCAAATCGATCGCGATTGGCGGCAGCGGAGGCTGGGATTATCTCGCGGTCGACACCGCCCGCAACCGGCTGTACGTCTCGCACGGCAACCAGGTGGACGTCGTCGACCTCGCGCGGGACACGGTCATCGGCGTCATCCCAAATACCCCCGGCGTACACGGCATTGCCATCGCCTACGAGCTCGGCCGCGGCTACGTGAGCGGCGGAAGCGATTCCTCGGTCACCAGCTTCGACCTCGGCACCCTGGCGGTGATCCACCGGACCAACGTCGGGGCCCGCAATCCCGACGCGATCGGCTACGATCCCTTCAGCAAGCGCGTCTTCACGTTCAATGGCGGGAGTGCGAGCGCGTCGGCGCTGGACGCGGCGAGCGGAGAGATGGTCGGCACGGTCGAGCTCTCGGGGAAACCGGAATTCTGGGCCACCGATGGGCGGGGCCGCATGTGGGTCAATATCGAAGACAAGGCGCTGCTGGTGCAATTCGACCCCAAGTCGCTCAAAGTGCTGGCGGAATGGCCGCTCCCGGGGTGTGAAGAGCCCACGGGCCTCGGCTTCGACGCGGCGCACCGGCGGCTCTTTCCGGTGTGCGGCGGGAACGGGAAGATGCTGGTGCTCGATGCCGACCGGGGAACCGTTCTGGCCACCCTGCCGATCGGGCAGGGCGTGGACGGCGGCGGCTTCGACCCCGGGTTAGGATTCGCGTTCGCGTCCGCCGGCGAGGGCAAGCTGACCATCGTCGGCGAGGCCCAGGGCAGCTACAAGGTGCTGCAGGAAGTCCCCACCCAGCGCGGCGCCCGCACGATGGTGGTCGATCCGAAGACCCACCGGATCTATCTCTCGGCCGCCGAGTATGGCCCCCCGGCCGACTCGGTCGCGGGACAGCGCAGACCCCGCGCTCCGGTGCTGGCCGGCAGCTTCAGAGTACTGGTGGTCGGCCCGCCCCGGTGAGGGAGCAGGTGCTGGTCGTCGGGGCGGGCCCGATCGGGCTCGCCTGCGCGATCTCCGCGCGCCGGCGCGGGCTGGACCCCCTGGTGATCGAGGCCGGGGCGCTGGCCCAATCCATCGTGCGCTATCCGGTGGGGATGGTCTTCTTCACCACGCCGGAGCGGCTCGAGATCGGCGGCCATCCGCTGGTCTGCGCGGGACCGAAGCCCACGCGCGAGGAAGCGCTCAAGTACTATCGCGGCGTGGCGCGGGTCGAAGGACTCCGCGTCCGTCCCTATGTCCGGCTGCTGGGCGCCGAGCCAGAGGGCGGGGGCTTGCGGTGCCGGCTGGGCACGGCGCGGGGGGAGGAGCGCCTGGACTGCGGGCAGCTGGTCCTGGCGACGGGCTACTTCGATCATCCTAACCCGCTCGACGTTCCGGGCGAGACGCTCCCCCACGTGTCGCACTACGCCGAGGAGCCGCACCTCTCGAGCGGGCTCTCCCTTGTCATCGTGGGCGGCAAGAATTCAGCCGTCGAGCACGCCCTCAACTGTTATCGGGCCGGCGCGCGGGTGACCCTGGTCTATCGCCGCACCGCGCTCAAGCCCAGCGTCAAGTACTGGCTCAAGCCGGACCTCGAGAACCGGATCAAGGCCGGCGAGATCGCCGCGCGCTTCGGCGCCACGGTCACCGCCATCGACCCGGAAGCCGTGACGCTCGACACGGGCGAGGGATTGGAGCGGCTTCCGGCCGATCGCGTTGCCCTCCTTACCGGGTATCACCCCGACTTCGAGCTGTTTCGCTCGCTCGGCATCCGGCTCGACCCCGAGTCGTGCCGCCCGGCGCTCGACCCGGAGACGCTCGAGAGCAACGTCGCTGGCATTCACCTGGCCGGCAGCATCACCGCGGGACGCCAGATCTCCGAGGTCTTCATCGAGAACGGCCGCTATGACGGCGAGAAGATTTTCGGGGATCCCGCCAGCCGGCGTCGTGCGGCTCAGCGTCTGGAAGCCCAACTGCGACCCCTCGGTGAGTAACCGTCATTGCGAGCCGCCGAGGGCGGCGCAGCAATCTCGCGGCATGCGGCTTGATTTCCACAACGTGCGCTTTTGTGGCAGTAGGTCGTCCTCCCGTCAGAGCCGGTTTGCGGGTTCGCTGACTGCTGCAAGGAGGTGCTATGAATCCGACATCCCCGAGTTCCCTCGGGACCAGCCGTTCCCGCTGGATCCTCGGCGCGCTGATTGTGGCCGGCGTCGGGGTCGTGGCGGCGGCCGTCGTATCGCGGTCGGGCCTGCGTACCGGGACGATCCCCGCCGGGACACGCATCGTGGCCGCGCTGCGCAGCACGGTGTCGACCGAAAAGAGCAAGGTCGGGGATCAAGTCAGGCTGGTGAGCACCAGTCCCATCGGGCTGAGCGAGAAGGACTCGCTCCCCGAGGGCGCGGTGATCCAGGGAGAGGTGACCCATTCGGAGGGCGGCGGCCGAATCGCCGGCGCGCCGGAGCTGACGCTGCGGTTCACCCAACTGGAATCCGAGGGGCGCTCCTATAACATCAGCGCGGAGCCGTTCCGCGTCCGCGGGAAGAACGATGCCGCGGAGAGCGCGGCGGAAATCGGC
>DASYPD010000366.1:0-2166 GCA_036007005.1 Gemmatimonadales bacterium | reverse complement strand
TGCCGGTGAGCCGTGCTCCAGCACGATGGTCCCAGCTCCGCGTGCGGAGCCCCCATCACCTGAGCCGCCACCACCACCCAAAGTTCCGGAGGGCGGCTGCTCGCCACCTCCCGCGCTCGATAGGGCCGTCGCGGTTGCGGCAGGTGCCGTCGCGGTTGCGGCAGGTACCGGCGCGGCCGCGGCAGGTGCCGGCGCGGACAACGCTGCCAGCGTAGCTGCGTCGACCACCCCGGTCACCGTCAGCCCGTTGGCCTGCTGCAGCGCTCGGACAGCCGCGAGCGTCGCCGGGCCGAAGAAACCGCGCTGCTGTTCGGCGGGGGACACCTCGAGACCCTGGCTCGTCAGCCCTGCGTGCAGCTCACGCGTCCGATCGCCAAAGGCACCTACGCTGAAATCCTCATCGGGCATCGCCAATCACCTGGATCCGTTCGGCAAGCCGGGACGACAGCATCCGACAGGACGACCGACTGCCTCCCGTGTCGTGGCCCGTTCGCCTACGGAATGAAGTCGAAGGCGACCAGTGCCGTGGGATCCCTGGCCACGATCTGGACGCGCTCGAACACCCGGAAACGCAAGTTGCCACCCGGATCGGCTTGCGTGAACGCCGTGACCGCGTCCATCCCCATGTAGATCGTTGTGGGTTCCCCCCCAAGCGAGACGAGCAATCCCCTCTTCGACGGTGGCGCGGCGGCCGCCGCGCGGGCCGCCCGCGCGGGGGCAGGTACCGCTAGCGTGCCCGTGGCGTAGAAGCCCCCGGTGACCAGCGGGATGATCCTGTCCGCCGGGGTTATCAGGCTCTGCGTGAGCGGTTTGTAGGTATCCGCATAGATCTCGCTCTCGAGGAACAGCGCGTAGGGACCTGGCTGTAAGTCCGCCACCAGGTGGCTGATCCCCTCGACCACGCTTTGAAAGATCGTCTCAGGATAATCCTTATCACTGCGGCTGACGGTAATGGTCGTCGAGGCCCTGCCCAGCAGACCGGTACCGGCGGAGTCCTTGTTGACCACCTTCACGGTCCCCGGGACCGTCGCGTCCTTGCCCTGGAAGAACAGGGTGTCCTCGATGAGCCCAACGGTCTTGACCGCGAGCTTGGCGAGCGCCTTGCCGGTTCCCAGAGTCCCTTCGTTGTCGACCTGGCTTTGGGTCAGTGGGAACTCCACGGAGATCTCCAGGAACGGCTTCGTCAGCCCTTCAGGAATCTCGATCTTCGCGGGGTCGAAGCTGTCGTCGGGGACCACGGCCGCACTCGGCAGCGGCGTCCCTGGAAAGACCTTCTGTGCTACCCGCACTTGTCCAGCTTGGCTGTTGACCGCCTTGTCGATATCACTCCACGTTTCGGCGGTCCACACGTTCTCTCTACCCAGGTTGTTGTTCACCGCTCACTCCTTCCCTCCCAGGCTTCCTCTTCTTGCATCGCCGTCCACCCTTTCTTGTCCCGGATAGCCGCAACCAGCCTCGCAGCCGAGAGCTCCCCAATCGCTATCCGTCGCGGTCGAAGCTCGTACAGGATTGCCGCTCTGCCCTCATCTGCGATCGCCAGGACCCGGGTCGGAGGCCGGGCGGCGAGGAGGTCATGGAAGATGGTCGGCGGGTCGGGACTGGTCTGGCGAACGATGACGAAGGTGGCACCGGTCCGCCGGACCATCGCCGGCAGCTCGGCCTGCCCAGGCAGCTCACCAACGACCTCCATATCGGGCTCACCCGCCAAGATGTCCCGGATGATGCTCCGAAGCATCTGCGGCAGATCGGCGAGGACGATCCGGATGGAAACCAAGGAGTCTCCTCTCTTGCTTCCCCTCGCATGGTCGGCGACCAAGCCCGGCGCGGGAATGGATCGCCGGACTCAAATGTGGTCCAGGTGTGGACCTAGATCACTCGCGCTGCCGCGGGCGCGGGGACTAGATCCTGAGGTTCAGCACGGTGCGGCGACCTCGGCGGAGCATCCGACAGCCCACCTCGCCGCACGAGCATGGCCGCCTCGGCACGCCGATGGGTGCCGAGCTTCTCCAGGGCGCTGTGTACGTGGTTCTTCACCGTCGACAGCTCGATGCACAGTTGCCTTGCGATCTCCTTGTTGGACAGGCCCTGTCCAATGAGTCGCACGATCTCAAGCTGCCGGGGGGTGAGAACGGCCACGGAACCCTCGACGCGACGTTCCCCGGCCAG
>DASYPD010000365.1:0-3274 GCA_036007005.1 Gemmatimonadales bacterium | reverse complement strand
GCCCTGCTCGCGCGGGGCGATTCGCTGCTCGTGGCCAACGGGAAAGGGCGCGGCAGCGCGTCGAACCAGGCCGATGGTCCTGGTCCTGGACCCGGACGCCCGCCGCGCGCCCCGGGCTCTACCTTGAGCCAGCTCCGCGGCACGCTCTCGTTCCTGTCGCTGCACGGACTCGATTCCGCCGTCCTCGCGGCATTCTCGGCCCGGGTTCGCCGCGCCAACGGCTGGGACCGCAGTCTGGGTCAGCCGGCCTATCCGCCCTTCGAGCACGTCGTTTACATCATCAAGGAGAATCGCACCTACGATCAGGTGCTCGGCGATCTGCGCCAGGCCGACGGCGACAGCTCGCTGACCTTCTTTCCCCGCGCGGTCACCCCGAACCATCACGCGCTCGCCGAGCGGTTCGGAATCTTCGACCGCTTCTTCGTGAACGCGGAGGTAAGCGCCGACGGCCACAACTGGTCCACCGCGGCCTACGCCACGGACTATGTCACGAAAACGTTGCCGCAGAACTATTCGGGGCGCGGCCGGAGCTACGACTACGAGGGCACCAATCGCGGGGTGCTCCCGCCGCCGGGCGAAGACGCGGCCGAGCCCGCGCAGGGCTATCTCTGGGATCTGGCACGCCGGCGCAATATCACCTTTCGCAACTTCGGAGAGTTCGTGACCGGGGTGAAAAACGAAGGTCCCATTCCTGCGGGTTATGTCGGGCTCAAGCCGTTTCTCGAGGCCCACACCGATTCGACCTATCCGGGGTTCGATCTCGACATTCCCGACCAGCACCGAGCCGATCTCTGGCTGCTTGCGCTCGGCCGCTGGCAGCAGGAGGGCCGGATGCCGGCGCTCCAGATCCTGAAGCTGCCCAACGATCACACCGCCGCCGCTCGCGAAGGCGCGCTCACGCCGCGTGCCTACATGGCGGATAACGACCTCGCGCTCGGCCGCATCGTCGAGGGCCTCTCGCGCAGCGCGTTTTGGAAGAACACGGTGGTCTTAGTGGTCGAAGACGATGCGCAGAACGGGCCCGACCACGTGGATTCCCACCGGGCTCCGTTTCTGGTGATCTCGGCCTGGAATCAGTCCCGGGTGTGGCACCGCTTTACCAATACCACCGATGTGATCGCCACCATCGAAGAGCTGCTCACGCTGGATCATCTCTCGCAGTTCGACGCCTTCGGCAGGCCGCTGCGCGGGATTTTCGCGGCGAGTCCCGATCTCACCCCCTATACGGCGGCGTTGCCCGAGTGGCCGCTGACCGAACTCAACGCGCGCAACGCCCCGGGCGCGAGGGAATCACGCCAACTCGACCTGCGTTTCGAGGACCTGGGGGACGACGAGCTCTTCAATCGCGCCTTGTGGCTCGCCCTCAAGGGGACGGCGCGGCCCTACCCGGGCGCCAGCGTCATGACCCCTGCGTTGCTCAAGCCTTGAGCAAAAGAGAAGGCGGAGCCAGGTGCCAGCGCTCCGCCTTCAGCCACCTCCGTTCGGACGGTTCCCTAGCGCCCGATGCTCCCCAGCAGCAGAAAGCTCCTAGTCTTGTAACTGGAGCTGGAGGTGACGGTCGAGAGCTTGAGATCTCTCAGCCCGTATACATAGCGCCCCTCGATGCCGAACTTCCCGGCAATCTGTACCCCCGCGCCGATGCTGCCGGCGTAATCCCACCGCTTGCGTCCGGAAGTGCTGTAGGCGCCGCAGTCGGCGCCGGCCCCAGTACGGCACTTGATCTCATAGGAAACCTGGGGTCCAGCATAGATGAACGGCTTGAGGCCCGGCGTCGGGAGCTTGACCTTGAGATAGAGCGGAAGGTCGATGTAATCCAGCTTGGTGTCGGCGGTCGCGGCGGCGTCATCGGATTCGGCGCCGCGTTGCGCGTAGAGCGCCTCGAGGCCCACCCCGAGGAGTCCCCCGGAGCCGAGATAGATTCCGGCCGCAAAGCCGTTCCGGTTCTTGAGGTTCCCGGGAAGCAGGCCCTTGTTCGAGATATTGCCGAACGAGGCACCGGCCTTGATGCCGACTTCGCCTTGCGCTAGCAGCATTCCCCGGGTTCCCAGCAACAATACGGCGGCCAGCATGACGGTTCGACTCCTCATCAACGCGCTCCCTGTTCAGGCTGATCTGCGTGCCCCTCTGCTGGGTACGGACGAGTCACCCGTCATCCGGTGCACGCGCACCTTCCGGCCCTGACCGGAAGGTGGGCGGCCGCTCTCAGCGGTCGAGCCAGTACGACAGCTTGACCAGGAATGTGTTGCTGGGATGCGCGCCGAACAGCCGGTCGAAATCGCCGAACAAGGTGCGCGTGCCCCGCTCCTGCTCGGAATCCGCCCGGCCTTGCTGCCACACCAGATATAAAGCCGAGCCGGGCCGGTACTCCCACCGCAAGACGACATTGGAGCGGAATTGCTTGAAGTTGAAACCGGCCGGCTCTCCAGCCGCCGGATAGGGCTTGAAGCGCGCGTCATAGGAAGCAGCGCGCGGATTGTTGAGCTCCCGCACGTTGGAATAATCGCCCTTGCTCACGAATGGCTCGGCATAGGCCTGCAGCGTGAGGTTGGGCGTGGCGGTGAAGTTGAGGCGCGTCTGGAGGCTGGTCGTACGCTGCTCCAGGTGCGCAAAGGTGTAATGGGTGACCGACGCGGCATCGACCGGATTGCCGTACCACTGCCGGTCGTCGGTGTTTTTCGAGAAGTTGAATCCCAGGCTCGCGGTGAGGCGGGAAGAGACCCGGAAATCGACACTGGGGCTCAAGGATACGGCGTAACTTCGCCCGCCGTCCGCGCGCCAGCCGTTGAACCAGAGGCTCGGCACCACCACCCAGCGCGTATCGCCCATGATCCCGCTCCAGGGAGCGAAGTACTCGTCGGTCCGCACGGCGGGGCCGCCGCGGGCGCAACGGTCGCAATAGACGGTTCCTAACCCGCCGAGCGAGCCGCCCAGATGGAACCACCAGTTGTTGGGCAGATTGACATGGACGTTGGTGTTGACCCAGCGGTCCAGCGGCAATCCGGCCACGGTCCATTGCAGCTCTTCATTCACATTCCAGTACAAGTGGCGGAAGAAGGGACCCGGCTTGTTGAACTGCAGGGAGCCCCAGGTGGCCTGGCTTTGCCAATCGGCACGCCGGAGAAAGCCGAGGTCGTTGGCTTCGAATCCGGGAGAGATGCGCTGGTAGCTGGTCTCGAAGCGCAGCAGTCCCCCGCCGAGCTTGGCGAACCGCAGCTGCTCGGCGTTGCCGGCGAGCGAGGTGCGGGTAGGGTCGTAGTCGAGCTCGCCGTCCGCC
>DASYPD010000364.1:0-1687 GCA_036007005.1 Gemmatimonadales bacterium | reverse complement strand
AGGATTCGCGAACCTCAAAGTTAGCCCAGCTCGAGAACGCCGGCCTGGAGGAGATCGTGTCGGTCGCCTCTGAGATATATCCACCCGCCACCGCCGCTCCAGACCAGCTGGCCGGCGCGACGGAGCCTGCCGGGCTGCATCTCGTTGACCAGCAGATCGAAGCGGAATTGCGCGCCGGGACCAAGCAGCGGGATGACGGGATCCTCCAGCCGGAGGGTCACCAGGTAGCCCTCACTGGTTTGCCTCCAGCGTCCGGTGACTTTGGCGTCGCTCGGAATGATGCTGCGCGCCTGGAGCCCTCCGTCGGGGCGCGGGACGACGAGGAACGCCCGCTCCTCGGTGCCGGCTTGCCAGTAGAGCTGAAGGCCATCCGAATGGATGTCCTCCGGCTCATTGTCCAGCAGGAGTGGCGGCGCGTCGGGCGCGCGAAACACCAGCTCCGGCTTGCTCACCGCCACCGCCAGGTAGAGGGCCTGACCGTCCCAATTGAGCCAGGCGCGCGCCGAAAAGATTTCGGGCTCGTAGAGTGCCTCGCTGCGGCGGTATTGGTCTTCGCTGTTGAGCTCGAGCGGGGCGGAGAGAACGAATCCCTCGAGGGTGCCGTCGAGTGCCGGTGGCTCGGCGAGGCGCGGGGCGAGCGCCACGCTCTCGAAGATCGGGTGTTCCCCGAAGATGGGCTGGTAGCGCGGCGGTGCGGGTCGCAGTCCGGCCAGCGTGACGTGCTCGTTGCCCCGCTCGATCCGAAGGCCGCCGGAGCTTACGTGATACCGGATCGTTTGATTCGAGGTGGTGAGCTCCACGACGTCGTGCTCCATGCCGATGCCGGTGACCGACTCTGCTGAATCGTCCGCGGCAAAGTCGAGCACGCTCAGCCACCGCAGCATGGCGCCGTCAGCGCGAAAGAGCAGAAAGGGCCGGGGTGCCGGATCGACCGGCAGGCCGGGGGCCACGGCCCGGATCAGCTCGGCGCCCGGCGTGAGGGACAACACCCGGAGAGTTTGCCGGGTTGGCTGCGCACGAATCCTGAAGGTCCGCGGCTCGGTTGCCTCGGTTTCGGAGGCATCGCGCTCGACCTCGGAAACGAAAGGGTGCTCGAGCTGGGCGCGTTCCCAGCGTCCCGGGGATTCGAGGGTGAGCTCCCCCTGCCAATGCCAGGGCAACTCCAGCCGCCGCGCTTGGCCGGCTTCGAGCTCGAGGAGGTCGAGCACATGGGTCGGGGCGAGGATGATGGTGCGGCGCACTTCGCCGGCTCTGGCGCGGCACCACGCCCACTTGTCCGCAGCCTCGAACGCTTCGCACCAGGCATCGCCGCCGGCGTTCGCGCCGTCGAGCAACGGGGCGTTATGGGCGAGCGCGGAGCGATACCACGCCAGCGAGGGCTGCACATAGGACCCGGTACCCTGATCGGGCAGCCAGTGGACCCCACCCTGATGCAGCGTCAGGTGCAGCCGATCGGGATGGCCATGGCCCCCGATCGCCGGCCCGCACTCGAGGCTGGCGTACGCATCGCCGTGGCGAAGGATCGCGAGTCCCTGGCTCTCGAGCAGCACGCTGGCCGGCTGCCACTCCGGCACGCTCTCGGACGGCGGCTGCAAGGGGGCGGCGGCGAGGGCCCACCAGGAAAGCTGGCTGCGAGAGTAACCCGCGGGAGCCTGTCGCCCGGCGTCGTGCAGCCAGGCATCGTAAT
>DASYPD010000363.1:0-4832 GCA_036007005.1 Gemmatimonadales bacterium | reverse complement strand
AGGACTCGGGTGCGATCGTCCGGGCGACGCTCGAACTCACACCGGTGGGACCCCTCAAGGGACTGCCGAACGATCCCGCCGAGCTGCAGATCCGCACCGCGCTGGTGGATCTCGGCGCCAAGTCTCCCGTGGTTGCCACGGTCGCGGCGTCGGCGGCGCTGATCGCCGGCTCGAGCGCGGTGCAGAGCATCGATCTCCGTTCGCTGGTGGAAACCTGGACGGGGCCGAATCCCCTCTCGCCCACGATTCTGATGGGGATTGCGCCGGACGGTGGAACTTTCGCGCGCCCGGAGTTCTTCTCGTCCCGCTCACCCAACGCGCCCCGGCTGCGGATTACCTACGCGTTGTCCTCGCATCCCGGACATCCCTAAGTGCAGCGAATCATGGCTGTGATCTGCGTCATCTGGGGATCCGCTGTTCCCCTGGCAGCCCAGTCTTCGCAATTCGGCGCGCGCGGCTTCGGGATCCCGCTGCGCCCGCTTTCGGTGCGCGCCACGGCCACGGGGTCAGCGTTCGGGCTCTTCGACGGAGAGTCGGCGCTCAATCCCGCCTCCATCGCGCTGGCGGGTTACCTGACTGCGAGCTTTCAGACGGTGCAAAACTGGCGGACGTTCGAGAATCCGGCGGGCACCGGCAGCGCGCGGGACAATCGCTATCCTGGGCTCTTCGTCTCGGGGCCGCTCGGGGGCACCCGGCTGGCGCTCTCGCTGAGCGCCAGCGGCTATACCGATCGCAATTTCACGCTCGCGTCGCGCGATACCCTCATTCTCCGGGGTGAGCCGGTGGAAGTGCAAGACACCTTGAGCTCGCAGGGGGGCATCAGCGATCTGCGCGCCGCGCTCGCGTGGCGGCAGTCGCGCGCGGTGCAATGGGGCCTCGGGCTTCACCTCCTCACCGGTTCCAACCGGATTCGCAGCCACCGCGCCTTCTCCGATACGGCTTTTGCCGGTGCCACGGAAGTCAATACGATTTCGTATCTCGGGTTCGGCCTCTCCGCCGGCGTGGTGGCGCGGCTTCGCAAGGTGCTGAGCTTCGCCGCCATGGCGCGGGTAGACGACCGGATGCGCTTGCAGCGCGACACCTTGGGCACCGGCAGCGTCAAGCTGCCGATGACTCTCTCGGGTGGGCTTCGCGCGCAGCTCGGCGAGCGGCTGCTAGTCGCCGGGAGCGCGCTCTTTCGCAACTGGTCGGTGTCGGATGCCGACCTGGTTGCCCAGGGTGGAGTCGGCAGCGTCAATACCACCGAGCTTGCGACCGGCCTGGAATTCCTCACCGATCCGAAGCGGCCGCAGCATCGGCCTCTCCGGTTCGGCCTCTTTCACGCCCAACTGCCCTTCTCGCTGGTCCGTGGCGAGGCATTGAGCGAGACGGGAGTCTCGCTGGGCAGCTCCCAGCGCTTCGTGGCCAACCGGGCCGGCGTGGATCTCTCGCTCGCGCGGGTCTGGCGGAAGGGCGGCGCGAACTTTCGCGAGCGGGCTTTCCTGCTCACGCTCGGCGTTTCGATCCGCCCGTGAAGCGCGTCTACCTGGAAACCTACGGCTGCCAGATGAACGTGGCCGACAGCGAGCTGATGCTCGGTGTCCTGGCGGCCCAAGGCTACCTGCAAACCCGGGCGCCGGAAGAGGCAGACGTCCTGCTCGTCAACACCTGCGCGGTGCGCGACAATGCGGAGCAGCGGGTGATCGGCCGCGTGGGGGAATTGCAGCGCCATAAGCGTCCCGGAACCGTGCTCGGCGTGGTCGGCTGCATGGCTCAGAGACTGGGACCCGCGCTGCTCGAAAAAGTGCCGCGCGTCGATCTGGTGGTCGGTCCCGATTCCTACCGCAACCTGCCCGAGCTCATCGGCGCCGCGCTGAGCGGAAGCCGCAGCGCCGATACCGAGTTTCGTTCCTGGGAACATTACGAAGACGTGCCCGCCGTCCGGGTTCCTGGGCCGACCCAGTTCGTCACGGTTCAGCGCGGTTGCGATTATAAGTGCACCTTCTGCATCGTTCCGTTTACGCGCGGACCCGAGCGCAGCCGCAAGTTGGAGGACGTTGTGCGCGAGGTGCAGGAGCTGGCAGCCGCGGGCACCAGCGAGGTCACCTTGCTCGGGCAGACGGTCAATGCCTATCATGACGGCAGCCATGACTTCGCCGCTCTGCTTCGCGCGGTCGGGGCAGTGGAGGGGATTCGGCGGCTGCGCTTCACCAGTCCATATCCGACCGACTTTACCGACCGCGTGATCGAAACGATGGCCACGACTCCCGCCGTCTGCGAGCACGTCCATCTGCCGGCGCAGAGCGGTTCCAACGCCGTGCTGCGCCGCATGCTGCGCCGCTACACGCGCGAGAGGTATCTGGAGGTGGTCGCCCGCCTGCGAGCCGCGCTGCCGCGCATCACGCTGAGCACGGATCTCATTGTCGGTTTCCCCGGCGAGAGCGACACCCAATTTGAGGAAACGGTCAGTCTGGTGAGAGAGGCGGGCTTTGACGATGCCTACACCTTTCAGTACTCGCTCCGCGAGGGCACGCCGGCCGTCAGACTGCGGGATCGGGTGCCGGAAGCGACCGGTGCTGGGCGTTTGCAGCGGCTGATCGAGGCGGTGCGCTCCCAGGCGCGCGCGCGCAATGCATCCCGGGTGGGCTCGGTGCACGAGGTGCTGGTCGAGCGTCCCGCCAAGCGGGGTACCCTCCTGCTCGGTCGCACCCGCGGCAATCATCTCGTACTGCTCGATCTGCCTGCCAGCGCGATCGGCGAGTACCATCACGTTCGCCTCACCGGCACGACGGGTTCGACCTTCACAGGTACCCTTCTCGCGCGCGAGCTCGCGCTGCTGGCGTGATCCACAACAAGGTCGAGGAGCACGCACAGGATGCTTACCAGGCTCTGCGGCAGCACTTTCCGGCTTTCTGCGGCTGTGAGATTTGTCATGCCGATGTGCTGGTCTATGCGCTCAATCGCCTGCCGGCACGCTACGTTGCCAGTGAAGAAGGCCGGGTGATCACCGAGCTGGCGCTGGAGAAACAGCAGAACCGGGTCGGCATCGATGTGGCGTTAATGGAAGCCTTCCGCAAAGTCCAGGCTTCGCCGCGCTGCAAGGGCAGCCGAAAGCTCGAGCCGTGAGGGCGCTCTGGGCGCCGTGACGCCCCGCCCGATCGTCCTGCTCGTGCTGCTGTTCGAGGCCGGTCTTGCGACCGGCCTCTCGCGTTTTCTGGCTCCCCTCATCGCGTTGGCGGGGATCGTACTCGCCGCTCTCTTACTGCATCGCCGGCCGTACGCCTGGCTTCCTCCTTTCGCTGCCGTCGGCTTGGCATTGGGTGCCCTGACGCGCGCGGAAAGCTCACGACGCTGCGCGGCGGTGCTTCCTGCCGCAGAACTCGAGCTGTCCGTTCGCCTGCTCGAGCCGGTCACCGACGGTCTGGCTGCCGCCGAGCTGCCCGCTGCGCGCTGCGCCGGCATGATCACGCTGCGCACTCGCTCCGAGCGTCTGCTCCCCGCAGGGACCAGCTGGATCGTGCGGGGTCACTGGATTCCCTATCGGCGCCTGGGAGGAAGGCCCGACGGAATTCTGGTTGCCGCGGAGCTCTTGCCCCGGCCGGGAGTCCCCGGCCCTGCGGCGCGGTTACGGACCTGGCTCGCGCGGACAACGGCGCGACTCTACGGTGCGCGGGCGGCTCTCGTCGACGCGCTCCTGGTGGGAAGACGCGGCGGGATCGACCCGGGTCTCAGCGCCGCCTTCGCCCGCTCCGGTCTGGTCCATCTCCTCTCGATCAGCGGGTTTCATGTCGGGATCCTGTTCGGCTGGGCACTGTTGCTGCTGCGCGGGCTCGGCTTGCGCCGTGCTCTCGCGAGTGCGCTGGCCACTGCCGTCGTGCTCGGCTATGCAGCATTCCTGGGCTGGCCGGCACCCGCAACCCGCGCGGCGCTCCTGTGCGCCGCGGTGGCCTGGTCTTTCGCGAGACAGCGCCACCCGGATCCGAGGGCCTTACTGGGGTTGACCTGCCTCGGCGTGACGCTACTGGATCCCTGGGCCCTCTTCGAGCTGAGTGGCTGGCTCTCCGCGGCGGCTTTCTGGGGTGCCTTGGTGTTCACGCGCTGGAGCGACCGGAGCATTGGAAAGGTCGCGGTTTGGCGAATGCTCTTCGCCTCCGTCGGCGCCACGCTGGTCACCGCGCCACTCACCGCCGCAGCGTTGGGCTCGGTGGCTCTCGCGGGTATCGCGCTCAACTTTCTGGCGATTCCCCTCGCGGCTCTCGCGGTGCCTGCCGTGCTTTCGAGCGTGCTGGTTCAGCCCGTTCTCCCATGGCTCGCCGGTGCCCTCGCCGCAGGCGGCGGGTTGGGGCTCGCCCTGCTCGAAGCGCTCGCGCGAGCGGGCAGCGGCTTACCACTCGGGGCTGTTCAGGTCCTGCCGGGTATCGGCGCCGCGCTGCCCTGGGTAGCGGTGCTCCTGTTCGGACTCTGGGCGACAGGCCGGCGGAATACTTCTCGCCGAGCGGCGCTCAGGATTGGGTGGGTGCTCGGAATCGCGGGCGTCGTCAGCATCCTCCCGTTCCGCCGCCCGCTGGCAACTGACACTGGTCACAAGCTCACGCTACATTTCCTGAGTGTGGGTCAGGGCGATGCCGCGCTGCTGCAAACCCCGGCGGGCCATTGGATCCTGATCGATGCCGGACCGGCCGACGAGCGGCATGACGCGGGACGCGAGGTGGTGCTGCCCTTCCTCATCCGCCACGGCGTAACGCGGCTGGCGGTGTTCGTGCTGTCGCACGCGCACCTGGACCATGTGGGCGGGGCGCTCTCGGTGCTGCGCGAAGTTCCCGCCGACCTCATTCTGGAGCCCGCGGAGCCCG
>DASYPD010000362.1:0-7411 GCA_036007005.1 Gemmatimonadales bacterium | reverse complement strand
CCGCGCTGCTGCGATCATGGTCGTGGCCGTGGGCAGCTTCGCGCTGATGGATGCCGGCCTCAAGGTCCTCACGCCGCATTACTCCCCGATGCAAGTCACGGCGCTGCGCGGCCTCGCGGCCCTTCCGATTGCCGTCATCTGGGTCGCCCTGCAAGGCGGCTTCGGCCAGCTGCTCCGGGTTCGTTTCGGCCTGCACGCCCTGCGGGGTGTCTTGGGCATCTCGAGTCTGGCCACCTTCGCTTATGGATTGCGGCGGCTGCCGCTCTCGGAGACCTACTCCATCTTCTTCGTCGCGCCGCTCCTGATTACCCTCTTCGCGGCGCTCTTCCTGGGCGAGCGCATCGGTCGCCGGCGCTGGGTCGCGATCGCGGTCGGCTTCGCCGGCACGCTGATTGTCCTCCGCCCCACAGGCCGCGGCGCCTTGACGCTCTCCGGGCTTGCAATCCTCGCGACCGCGGTGACGTATGCCTGGTCCGCAGTCACGGTGCAGGTACTGGGGAGAACCGATAGCACGCCGAGCATGGTGTTCTGGCTGATGGCGATGGTGGCCGCGGGGGCCGGGGCGCTCGCCCTCCCGTCCTGGCGCCCGATCCAGCCCGCGCATTGGCGGGCGGTCGGGGGGATCGCGGTCAGCGGATCGCTCGGTCAATGGGCCATCACCGAAGCTTTCCGGCGCGGCCAGGCCTCCTTCATCGCTCCGATCGAGTATACCGCGCTGGTCTGGGGCATCGCGCTCGATTGGACCTTGTGGCGGACACTGCCGGGTCCGCTCACCTTCGTGGGAGCGGCGGTCATCATCGCGAGTGGCGTCTACCTCGTTCGCGGGGAGCGGGCACACGTCGAGGCGGAACACCCGTGACGCAGCCCCTCGTCTCGGTCATCATCCCGTGCTACGCCCAGGCACGTTTTCTTCCCGAAGCGCTCAGCAGCCTGCGAGCGCAGACCTACCAGCAGCGCGAAGTGCTGGTGGTAGATGATGGCTCGCCCGATGACGTTGCGGCGGCCATCGCGTCATATCCCGAGGTGATCTTCCTGCGCCAGGAGCACCTCGGCCTGAGCGCCGCCCGGAACCGCGCCCTCGCCGCCGCGCGCGGCGAGCTGGTGGTGTGTCTCGATGCTGATGACCGGCTGCTTCCCCATGCGCTCGCCATCGGCGCCCAAGCGCTGGCCGAGCGTCCGGAATGCGGTTTCGTCTTCGGATTCCGCAGCTTGATAGACGCGGCGGGCCGTCCGATTCCCGAGGTGTTCGAGCGATTCCAGGGGCCTTTCGAATTCGCCTCTCTGCTCCGTCAGAATGTCATCGGCCCGCCGGTGGTGGTCATGTTCCGGCGCGCGGTGCTGGACGCAGTGGGCGGATTCTCGCTGCGACAGCACCACGCCGAGGACTACGAGCTCTATTTGCGACTCGCGCGTACCCATGCCTGGGCCTGCCATGGCGAGCTGATAGCCGAGTACCGCCAGCACGACGCCAATATGTCGCTCAACTCGCGCGGCATGCTGACGGGGAACCTGCGCGCGCTGGCGGACCAGGAAGCCTGGATCGGCGGTGACCTACTGCTACGGCGTGCCCTCGCCGCTGGGCGCCGCAACGCCTGGCTGATGCATGACGCTGCGCCTCGCCTCGACCGGCTCGGTCAAGAAATCCGCGCTCGCCGCTGGCTGGCCGCGATTCGCCTCGCCGTCCCCTTCTTTGTGCGGTATCCGCGTCTCTTTCTCTCCGCAGTTGCCCGTCGGCTCCGGCGCGGGAGCATGCCGCCGCCCTCCTGAGGCTACTCGCCGGCGAGCTCCGGAATGATTCGCCCATCCACACCGGGCATGTCGCATCCCAGATAACGTGCGAAGCTGGGCGCCAGGTCCAGGTTGGAGATCACCCGAGTCAGTCGTCCCGGCGAGAGTCCCGGTCCTCGCGCGACGAACATCCCTTCGATCCGGTGGTCCCCGGTGCGGCAGTACCTGTTGACCGCGGCGACAGTGCCGATCCGGGGCGAGGCCGCCTTGAGGACCGCTCCTCTGCCCCCTAGCGCAGTCGTCCCCCAGGGATGCTCCAGGTTCCACTCAACCAGAAGGTCGGGCAGCGCATCCTGAAAGGGGCCCTCCCACAGCGCGCGCGAGCGCAGGACCCGCAGCACCAGGGGGAGACCGGAGTCGGGATGCACCAGATCCAGGAGGTCGCGGGTCAGCATCTCACTGAACCGTTCCGCTTCCGGGCCCGGCTTGAGCCGGCCGGCCGGCTCGCGGCCCTCCAGATTCAGCCGGATGCCGGTGCAGGCGGGCCCGCATACCAGCACGAAGCAAGCGGAGCGGGCGGGATCGTCTGGCAACGGCGAACCTCGGCCCAGCCAGCGCTGATTGATCGCCTGGCGCAGGTGATAGAGCGGCGCTCGTAGCCCTTGGGGCAGCGCCCGGTAGCTGCGCCGCAGCGCCCCAGCCACTCCCGCTCCCGAGACGGCGGGATCCGCTGTTGCCATGACGCCGAGCCGGGACAGGATCTCGGGCAGCAGCGGACCGGCTCCGGCACTGTGAGCCATCCCGTGCAGCGAGAGCAGCACGACCGTGACCGAGGCATCGAGCCCGGCAAGCACTCGGCCAATCGCGGCATCGAGCGCACGGTACACCTTGAGCAGCAAGTCGCCGGAGGTCGCCGACAGCGCCGGGTCGAATTCCGGATGGCCCGAATCGTGGTAATGCCAGAGCTGGTGGCCCGCGCAGTGCGATTCGCTGAAGACCTGGATCGCGAAGTCCCACTCTGCCAAGCCGAGCAGGTAGCGGGTTAGCTCGGCGCGCGCCGCGGCGCCCCGCACCAGTTGCTCCGCGAAGGCGCGATACTCCGCCGGCGATCGCCGCGCCACGTCACAGTGGCGCGGCGCCGGATGCGAGCCCACCCGCCGGAGAATGCGCCGCGCGAGCACGCGCGGTCTGGCGCGAAAGCCGAACAGCGCGTCGTGCACGCCCCACTCGACCAGCTGCATCCCGCGGAGCCCCGGCGAGAGCCGGCTGAGCGGCACGTCGAGTACCGCCACCCGGCGGCCGGCGTCGCTCAAGACCTCCCAGAGCGGCTTGACCCGGCCGAAATCGGTGGGGCGCCAGCGTTGGCTTCGGTAGGTTCCCGGTCGCAGCTGCTCGACCCAGTAAAGCCCGTGACCGGCGGGATTGCGTCCGGTGGAAAAGGAAGGCCAAGTGGCGCCGACATAGAGCGCGTCCACGCTACGCGTGTCGCCGCTGAGCCCGCTGGCGAGCAGTTCGGCCAGGTGGGGCAGCTTCCCCTCGGCCGCCCACTCGCGCAACAGGCGCGGGCTCGCGGCGTCGAGCGCCAGAACCAGGAGTTTTCGCGGGGCAATCACCTGGTGAAGCTATCTTCTGCCTGCCCTTCTTCCAAAGGTGATGGCGTGGAGCTCGACGCGGGCAGCGTACCAGTCAGCGCCGTGCCGGAGGCGGAGATCTGCATTGTCGGGGCGGGACCCGCGGGCCTCGCGCTTGCTGCTGCACTCGAGGCCGCGGGCAAAACCGTCGTTCTGCTCGAGAGCGGTAGGGGAGCGCAGAATCCGGAGCTGCAGGAGCTCAATGCCGGAGAGACCACGGGCGATCCCTATGCAGACCTTCGCCTGGTGCGCTCTCGCGGGATCGGCGGCACCGCCGCCCTGTGGAACACCTGGTTCCAGGACAACGCCTTTGCCAAGTACCTGCCGCTCGATCCCGGGGATTTCGAGCCGCGCGAGTGGCTGCCCTGGAGTGGCTGGCCGTTCGGAAGGGAAACGCTGGAACCCTGGTACCGCAGCGCCCAGGAAGTCTGCGGGTTAGGATCTTTCGCCTACGATGCCGGACCCCTGCTCCGGGCCGGGCTTCCCCTGCTCCGGCTCGCCGGGGGCCCGCTGAGCAACGCGGCCTACCAATTCGGACCCGCGAGCCGGTTTACCCGGGACCTGCCCGCTCGGCTCCGAGGCTCCGGCACCGTCTTGCTCCTCCAGGGCGCCACCGTGGTCGAGCTGGTCCGGAATTCCCGGGGCGATCGGATCACCGAGGCGCGCTGGGTCGCGCTGCCCGCTGGTCGCGGTGCCGTGCGCGCTGGCAGCTTCGTGATTGCCGCCGGAGCAATCGAGAGCGCCCGGCTCCTGCTGCTCACCTTGGGCGAAAGACCCTGGCTGGGCCGCGGTTTCATGGAACATCTCCTGGACGGCTCGCTCCAGCTGCTCTCTCACGATCCCGCCCTCCTGATTCCGGCGGGCTTTTACGCCGCGCGGCGAGCCCCTTCCGGCGTGCCGGTGCTCGGGCGCCTCGGGTTCGCGCCCGAGTTCCTGCGCGCCGAGCGACTCCGCAACGCCTCGATCCGGCTGCGCGAGACGACCGAGCCCGCGCTGCTGCAGTCTCCCCGGCTGCGCCCGCTCGCCCGTCGGCTGGTTCCTCTGCCCGCCCTGCGTCGCCTGATCGGTGACGGGGTGCGCAAGGTGGCGAGCCTGACTCGCGCAGGTCGACCGCTGCGTTATCAGCTGCTGATCGACCTCGAGCAGGGCCCCCATCCGGAAAACCGGGTGCTACTCTCCAGCCACCGCGACCTCCTGGGGCTGCCGCAGGCGCGGCTGCATTGGCGCTTGCAGCCGGAGGATCTGGTGCATGCGGCCCGGGTGCGAGCCCTCGTCGCCAGTGACTTGGAGCGCGCCGGGGCCGGAAAAGTCGTCTCCAGCGGCCCTCTCCCCCTCGACCCGAAGCAGCATCACCACGCCGGCACGACCCGAATGCACCGTGATCCCGCCCTCGGCGTGGTGGATGAAAGCCTGCGAGTCCACGGGATGGAGAACCTCTTCGTGGCCGGCTCGGCTGTCTTCCCTACCGCTGGGGTGGCCAATCCCACGCTGACAGTCGTCGCGCTGGCGCTGCGGCTCGCCGCGGAGCTCGCCTCTCGCTGAAGGACGCAGCGGCCGCCGGGTTAGGGGCCTGAGGGCGGAACCATTCTCATCCGGGCGTGCATCTGGATCTGGCCGCGAAACGGGTCACCCGGGATGACGTGCAGGTAGCAATGCGGTCCGCTCGCCAGGTGGAGCCACCTGGTCCAGTCCACCACCGCTGACTCCAGCAGGTAAATCCCCGGCCGCACGTTGAGCTGGAGGATGAGCTCGACCTCGAACGGGCCGGGCTGGCTCGGGGGGGTCAGGCCGCATTCGTGCGCACTGGTCGCGAACACCTCCAGGCCCGTGACGGTCGAGACGAGGCGAACGGCCACTGGATCGAGGGAAGGCGGCAGTGCGCCCAGTAGTTTCCCCTGCAGCCGTATCGTGGCAGGCTCACCGGAGCGGATCGGGCCTTCGGTGAGCGCCCTCACCGCCGTGAGCTCCAGGGGCAGACCGGCATCGCCCCGCAGCTGGCGGAGCCCACTTCCCCCTGCGGTGATGTACTCGGCAATGCATTCTTCTGGCGTCCCGGTTCTTCGGATCTCTCCGTGATCGAGCAGCAACGCATGGGTGCACAGCGCGGTAATCCGGTCGAGTTGGTGCGAGACCAGTACCACGGGGATTCCGCTGGTGGCCAGAGCGTGAATCCGGTCGAAAGCCTTCTGCTGATAAGCGTAATCGCCTACGGCCAGGACCTCGTCAATGATCAGCACCTCGGCATCGAGATGGGCCGCGATGGCGAAGCCGAGCCGGGTGGTCATTCCGCTGGAGTAGCGCTTGACGGGCGTATCGATGAAGTCCGCGATGCCGGAGAATTCCACGATCTCGTCGAAGCGGGACCGGATTCCCCGGTTTCGCATACCCATGATGGTGCCCTGGAGGAAGACGTTCTCGCGTCCAGTAAGATCGGGATGAAATCCCGCGCCGATCTCCAGCAGCGCACCGATCCGGCCATCGACCCGGTACTGGCCGCGGGTCGGCTCCAGGATCCGGGTGAGGATCTTGAGGATGGTGGACTTGCCAGCGCCGTTCGCGCCGAGGATGCCCAGGGCCTGGCCGGACGAAACCTGGAACGAGATGTTCTTGAGGGCCCAGAAGACCCGGCCGTCTTGGGGTTTGCCGCGGCCGAAAATCCCCCGAGTGATCGCGGGCACCAGGTCGCGGAGGCTGTCGTGCAGTTCACCGCGCTGGAACTGCTTCCAGACTCCGTCGAAGACGATGCTCATGCGTACTCCGCGAATTTTGCAGCCGAGCGGCGGAAGTAGCGGATCGCGAGGAGCAGGCCCAAGAGACTCCAGAGCGCCGAATAGAGCAGCCAGGCGGGTTGCCACAACTCCGCCGGATGAGCGACGGCGAGCGAGCGTCCCTCGATGATGCTGAGCCGGAAGCCTTCCAGGATGGCGGAGAGGGGATTGAGCATGATCAGGCGTCCGATCCGGGGTCCGAACAGCGCCGGCTCGAAGAAGACCGGCGTCAGGAAGATTCCGAACGTCAGCAGGACTTGCACCAGGTATTTCACATCCCTGAAGAACAGATTGGCACAGCTCAGAAACAGCGTTGCCGCCAGCGTGAAGGCGATCAGGAGCAGGACGAGAAGCGGCACCCACAGCAGGGCCGGCGAGAGTGTGGCGCCCAGCTGGGGAAGCGCCACCATGAGCGCGAGGGCCCCGATGCCGGAATCGAACGCCTGGGCCAGCACGGCGGAGGCCGGGAGCACCTCGCGAGGAAAATAGATGCGGGTTATGAGCGTGCTGTTGGAGAGCAGGCTGCCGGTCCCGAATCCGATCGCACCGGTGAAGAAGGCCCAGGGCACCGATTTGCTCGCGACCCCGCCCAGCTCGGAGAGTTGGACCGCGTGCCCGGATACGGTACCCATCGCGAGCCGAATGAGGATGCCGGAAAGCACGATCAGACCCGGCAGCAGGAGCGCCCAGGCCACTCCCATGACCGACTGCTTGTAGCGGATCGTGACGTCCCGCCGGGTGAGCTGCCACAACAGCTCCCGGGATTCCCAGGCTTCCCGCGCGGCGCTCGTGAGATCGCTCAGCAGAGACGGCATCTACGCCGGCACTCCGCCGGAAGCTCCGGGCGGTTCTCGCGTAGCGGACCAGTAGATCGCGAGGCAGACACAGGTGAGCAGCGAGGCGGCGAGGAACGCCGCGCCGGGCACGTGGACGGGCGCCGCCGGTGAGGTGAAGCGGCCGAACAGCTGCGTCATGAGAAGCGGACCGACGATCGAGGCGAGCGAGAAGAGTCCCGCCACGGCGCCCTGCAACTCGCCCTGCGCCTCCGGAGCGATGCGGTGCGACATCAGGGCATTGGTTACCGGGAACACGATCGCGGGGAAAAACCACGCCGCGAGCCAGGCGAACATCATCCACCCCGCGGTGGCGGCTCCGAGTCCGGCATAGCAGATCACCCCCACCATGATGCCGAGGAGCGCGGTGCGCCGCTCACCGAGCCGCGGCACCAGCAGCCGCAGCAGGGTCGCCTGACTGATCACCATGATAGCTCCGACCAGCGCCAGC
>DASYPD010000361.1:0-2985 GCA_036007005.1 Gemmatimonadales bacterium | reverse complement strand
CGGCTGATGGGCAACCTTTCCGGCTGAAACCCTCTGCTCTTCCCGGGCGTCTGATAGGAAATAGCCGCGCGTGGGAGGGCTGCAGTGACGACCAGGCAGGAAGCCGACGTCGCGGTCAATGCGAAGGCCGACGGACCGAAGCAAGCTATCCGGCAGCTCCGCCGCCTCGCCCTGGTCGCCACCGTGCTGGGGCTGCTCGCCGTCAGCACCGAGGCACTTGTTCGCGCCAGACTCGCCGCGCCGCAGGATCGCATCCCGACCGCCGTCTATACCCGCCCCGTTCCGTGGCGCGGAGAGGGTGAGCGCCGTTCCCCCGTTGCAATCGGAACCCTGAACGGCACAGCGCTCGAGCGCCGGATTCCGGCGGAGCTCTCCGCGCTGCCTCAACAGCTGATTCAGGCCGTGCTGGCCGTCGAAGATCAGCGCTTCTATCAGCACCATGGTCTCGACCTCCGCCGCATCGGCGGGGCGCTGCTCGCCAACCTCAAGGCCCGCAGCATCACTCAGGGTGGGAGCACGCTTACTCAGCAACTGGCCAAGAACCTCTTCCTGAGCACGCGCCGGACTCCGCTGCGAAAGCTGCGCGAAGCAGCCCTGGCCCTGGTACTGGAGGCCCGCTACGACAAGGCGACGATTCTGGAGGCGTATCTCAACGAGATCTACCTCGGCCAGGACGGTGCCCGGCCCATTCACGGCGTGGGCGCCGCCGCCCGCTATTACTTCGGCAAGGACGTCCACGACATCACTCTAGCCGACGCGGCGCTCCTGGCCGGAATGATCAGTGCCCCCAACCGCTACAGCCCCATCAGAAACCCGGGAGCCGCTCGCCAACGCCGCGATCTGGTGCTCCAGCTGATGGCGGAGCAACGGCGTATCCCACAGAGCCAGGCCGAGCGCGCCAGTCGCGCGCGCCTCACGACCCGCGCACACCCCGCGCCCGTCATCGAGGGCCGCTGGTTCCGCGACTATGTCTTGCTGGGAGCGCCTGACCGCGTGACTGCCCGCGCGCCTCGCCGCGGCACGGCCATCTACACCACGCTCGACGCCACGCTGCAGCGCGCCGCGGAGCGCGCCGTCCGGAGTGGCTTCGAACGGCTGCGGACACCGGGCATCGAAGCGGCCCTGCTGGCGCTGGATCCCCGCACCGGGGAGATACTCGCCATGGTGGGCGGCCGCGACTACGGCGCCTCTCAGTTCAATCGCGCCACCGAGGCGCTCCGCCAGCCGGGCAGTGCCTTCAAGCCGGTGGTCGCGCTGGCCGCCCTGGAACGCAGCGAAGGACGCGAACCGGCGTTTACGCTCGCGTCGGTGGTCGAAGACGAGCCATTGCGGGTTAGGACCTCCTCCGGCCCCTGGGAACCCGCCAATTACGATGGACAATTCCGCGGGCGCGTCACTCTGCGCGAAGCGATGGAGCAGTCACTCAACGTCCCCTTCGCGCGCATCGGTATCGCGGTCGGGCCCGAGCGCATCGTGGCTACCGCCCGGCGCCTCGGCATCGGCAGCCCGCTGCGCCCGGTGCCAAGCCTCGCGCTCGGCAGCTCCGAAGTGACTTTGCTGGAGCTGGTTCGCGCCTATGGCGTCCTCGCAGCCGCTGGCGGTCTCGCCACGACCCGCAGCGTCCTCGGCAGGGGTCGGTATGGCGAAGCCGTCGAGCCGCCTGGCCCGCCTGAGCTCGCGCGTGTGGAAGATCCGGCGGTGGCTTACCTCGTGACCTCGACCCTGGAAGGCGTGGTTGCCCGGGGAACCGGGCGCGCGCTCAGCCAGTATGGACGCTTCGAGGGCATCGCCGGCAAGACTGGGACCTCGAACGATTGGCGGGATGCCTGGTTCATCGCCTACTCACCCTCGCTAGTGGTGGGGGTTTGGGTCGGCTTCGACGATGGCCGCAGTCTCCGCCTGACCGGTGCCGGCGCGGCGCTGCCGATTGTCGCACGCTTCCTCGAGCAAGCCGGCTCGGACGAGGCCTGGGAAACCTTCGAGAGGCCCGACGGGGTCACCGAAGCCTACGTGGCCGGCGGAGATGGCAGCTGGCTCTCGGAGTGCGGCTCCCCGGAGCTCTTCCTCGAGGGAACCGAGCCCCAGAGCGGCGCTTGCATGCCTTTCGAGATCCCCGACTGGGAACGGCTGCGGGATTGGGGCGGAGAGCTCAAGCGCCGCGCCGCGCGAGTCCTCGAACAGATCGCGGCCGAGTTGGAGCAACGGGCGCGCCGCTAACCTCGCTTGAAGCCGGAGACATTAGATTCTCCCCCACCACCCGGGAGGGCTTCGAGAACCCATGCGCTTTCGTGATCTCGCTACGCGCTGCGCTCGCTCCGCCGTGCTACAGGCTTCACCTTCGCTGTCGTGCTGACCCTTGGGTTCGGCATCGGCGCCAACACCGCCATCTTCTCCCCCAGTAACGCTCGAGCCTGACCGCGTGACGGCCCCCGCCCGCGCGGGAAAACCCTTCGACCGCGCGATCGTCGAGGGCCCGATCCTCCGCGCCGTGTGGAGGCTCGCGTGGCCCACGATGATCCAGAACGTGATCGGAGGCATTCAGGGCATCGTCGATCATGTCATGGTGGGCCATTTCGTGGGCTACACCGGCAATGCCGCGATCGGCGTTGCGCTCCAGCTCTTCATCGTCCTCATGATCTTCGTGAATTCCCTGTTCACCGGGATGAGTGTGCTGGTCGCCCGCTTTGCGGGCGCCAACGAGCCCGAGAAGGTCAACCGGACCGTGTATCAGGCCTTCCTCGCCTCGCTCGGTTTGTGTCTGGGTGTCCTCGCGCCGCTCGGCTGGTTGCTCGCGCCCGCGCTGCTCCGCCTCGTGAATGCGACGGCCGCGGTTCGCGCGGAAGCGTTGCCCTTCCTCCGGATCATGCTGGTCGCGAGCTTCGGCATGATGGTGTTCTTCATGCTTGGCGCGGCGCTCCGCTCGGCCGGCGACGCGCGCACTCCTCTGCGCCTCGGCATCCTGCTCACGGTCCTGAACGCCGTGCT
>DASYPD010000360.1:0-7492 GCA_036007005.1 Gemmatimonadales bacterium | reverse complement strand
GGTGAGGACCAGGGCGACGCCGGCGAGCGCCACCAGAATCCCGAGCTGGGCTTTGCGGCCCTCGGTCTCCCGCGTCACGACCGCCGTCATCATCCGCACGTCCGAGATCGGTTGCTCCGGGTCGGCGCGGCGCACGATGCTCCGGACCGTCGGGAGCAGATCGGTGCCATGGCCGGCGGCCTTGATCACGAGGTCCTTGGGCGTATACAGGCCCGGCACGCCCGAGAGCTCCTGATACGCCGACAGGTATACCTGCGGCTCATTGGTTCGCTCGAGCCCGCGCACCTTGATATCCCGCACCACGCCGACGACGCTACGGTCAGCGCCCCGCACCTTGAAGCGGAGACCGATGGGGTTGCGACCGGGCCAGTAACGCTGGACGAAGGACTCGCTCACCACCACGACCAGGGGGCGACCCTGACCGTCGGCTTCCTCCAGCGCGCGCCCCTGCTGGATCGCCACGCCGAGGACCTGGAAGAACTGGGGCGTGATCAGGCGCCAGCTGACCCCCTCGGTCCGCCCGGAGCGGACGTCCGCCCCCGGCACCGCAACCCCGGTGATGCCCCCGGTCAGAATCATGGGGAGGCCGCTGGTATACGCGGCGGCCGAGACGCCCGGAATCGCCCGCACGTCGGCTAACACGCGCTGATAAAACTGGGTGCGGCGCACCGAGTCGTCGTAGCGCGGGGTCGGCAGCTGGGTGCGGAGGGTGAGCACATCGTCCGCCACGAATCCGGGATCGACAGCCTGCACCTTGACGATCGCGCGAATCAGAAACCCCGCTGAAATTAGCAACGCCACGGAGATGGCGACCTCGGCCGTGACCAGCGCGCTGCGGAGCCGCTGCCGTCGCCCTCCGCCGCGGCTACCCTCGCGCAACACGCCGAATCCGGCGCGGCTCGCACGAACGGCCGGCAAGAGCCCGATCCCGAGGCCGGTCGTGGCCGTGAGCCCGGCGGCGATCGCCAGTACGCGCAGGTCGAGGCTGGGGCGAGCCGTGAGCAGCGTGGTGGTCGGGATGAGATGCGCGAACAGCGGCATCGACACCACAGCGACGAGGATGCCGGCCGCTCCTCCGACCAACGCGAGCAGGATGTTCTCGGTGAGCAGCTGGCGTACCAGGCGCTCGCGAGGCGCACCGAGAGCGGTCCGGACCGCCAGCTCGCGCTCCCGGCCCGCCGCGCGGGCGAGCAGGAGGTTCGCCAGGTTGGCGCTGGTCAGGAGCAACAGGCTCAGGCTGGCTCCGCAGAGCGCCAGCAGCATAACCCGGAATTTCGGCAGGACCTGGTCCCGCAGCCGGAAGTAGGAATAGCCGGTTTCCGCGTTGCTGGCGGGATAATCCCGCGACAACGCCTGGAAGATCCGATCGATATCCGCGCGTCCCTGCTCGAAGCTGACGCCCGGCTTGAGCCGGCCGATGCCGTGGAGATAGGTATTGGTCCGGTCCGCGAAGCTGGACTGGTCGAGCGCGAGCGGCAGCCAGAGCTGGACATCCGGCGAGGGAAACTGGAACCCCCGCGGCATGATGCCGATCACGACAAAGGGCTTGCCATCGAGCCGGATCGTCGAGCCGACGACGCGCGAGTCGCTTCCGAACTGGGTCTGCCAGAGCCCAAACCCGAGGATCGCCGAGCCGGCGTCCCGGTCGGCCGTGGTGCTGTCGAAGCCGCGGCCGAGGGCAGGCTGTACGCCGAGGACCTGGAGGACCTGTGGGGTGACGCTGGTCGCGGATACGCGAACCGGCTCCCCATGGCCGACCAGGTTGACGGAGGCGCCCGTAAACGCGCCCCAGGGCTGAAAGGTCGTGGAGGTACCAGCTGCGACGTCGCGGTAATTCGCCGGCGACAGCTCGTTCATGCAGCCCCAGCCGCCGCCCTGCTTGGGTCCTTCGCAGAGGCGGACCAGCGCGTTCGGGTCGGGGAAGGGGAGTGGCCGCAGCAGCACGAAGTCCGCGACCGAAAACGTCGCGGTATTGGCACCCACCCCGAGCGCGGTCACCAGGACGACGGTTGCCGCAAAGCCGGGAGACCTGCCCATGGCCCGCAACCCATAACGCACATCCTGACTCAGGATTCGGAGGTGCACCAGCAGGGCGTTGGGAACGACGTCGGCCGCAGCGGCGAATGCGGCGGCGAGCGGACCGCGGTCTCGAACGGACTGCTCGAAGGTGTACTCCAGCTCCGGCCCGTATTCGCTCCGGAAGGATGCGGGGTAGAGCCGCAGCAGTAACCGGTAGAAGCCGGACATCAGGCCGACTCCGGCGTAAGGCCGGAAGCGCGCGCCAGTCGCAACAGGCTGGTGAGCCTCGCCATTTCGGCGCGGGCGACGGCGGTGCCGAACGGCGTGATCCGGTAGTACCGGCGGCGCTCGTCGTCGCCCAGGGCGGGTCGCTTGCTGGTTTCGGTGAGCAGGCCCTGCTCGACCATCCGCGCAATCGAGCGGTACAGGGTTCCCGCGCTGAGCCGTAGGCTGCCCTCGGTCCGGGCCTCGATGTCCTGGATGATGGCGTAGCCGTGACGGGGCTCGGCGCTCACGGCGATCAGGATGTGGAACGTGGCGGAGGGCAGGGGCAGGAGCGCCTGCGCATCGCTGGCATAATTGGGCATGATCCTCAGTATAACCACAGTGGCTATAGCGTCAATGGTTACTATCACCTTGGTCATAAGACGCCGGCTCGGTCCGGGCGGTTGCGTGGCAGACTATCTTGCTGTTCCCGCCCCGCCGACATCTCTTGTGGTTGGAGACACTCAGATTGACCCGACCGACTACTGCCTTCTCCGTGTGCGCCCTGTTGCTCTCGGCGCTGGCGCCGGCTGGTGTTGCCCAGACGCCGGCTGAGTGGGTGGCCCAGGGCGACAAGTCCTACAGCGACCACGACTATGCCGGCGCCGCAAGTGCGTACGCCAACGCGGTCCGGCTGAATCCCAAGGACGTTCAGACGCTGCTCAAGCTCAGCGTGTCGCGCAACCAGATCGGCCGATTGCCCGACGCCCTGGCCGCGGCAGATGTCGCGATCAAATTGAATCCCGCGTTGGCGGAAGCCCATGCCGAACGCGCGTACGCACTCAAACGTCTCGGCGAACAGCAGCCGGGCGCCACGGCGGGAAAGGAACGATTCACGGCCGCCGTCGCCAGCTATAAGGAAGCCATTCGCCTGAAACCGGCCTATGGGCCGGCGCAGCTGGGGCTCGGCGACGTGTATTACGACAATCTCGACGCCTACGCCGATGCGGTAAGCGCCTTCACCCAGGCTCTCCGGTCTTTTCCTCGCGATGTCGAGCTGCGCTACAAACTTGGCGTGTCCTATGCACTGCTCGATCGGCAGGCCGAGGCGGAAGCGCAACTGGAGGAAGCGGTGCGTCTGGATGGTGACTATTACGAAGCGCGCGCGCAGCTGTCCACGGCGCTCCGGAAGCTAGGCCGTCTACCTGAGGCGCTCGCGCAGATCAGGGCCGCACTCCACGTCAAGCCTGACTATGCGGGCGGCCATGGGCGTCTCGCGCTGGTGTATGCGGCCCAGGGCAACCGCGCTGGCGCTGTCGAGGAGTATCACATCGCCGAACGGTTGGACAAGAGCGAGCTGGAACAGCTTGGCCCGGCGCTCCAGAAACTGGGTGTTACCGTCCAGCCTTCCGCCGCAGGAGCGCGACCGGCGCCGCGCGGCGCGTGCCCGACGTTGACGCTCGAGGGCGCCTACGATGTGTTCGGGGGGCAGCCTGCCGAGTTCTCGGCGCGCGTGAGCGGGGATAACCCCGCCGTGAAACCGGAGTTCAATTGGACCGTCTCGGCGGGCACGATCGCGTCGGGCCAGGGAACCGCAACGGTGTCTGTCGATACGAACGGCCTGCAGGGCCGACCCATTAGCGCGTATGTCCAACTGCTGGGGCTCGCCAAGGAATGTGACGTGCACAGCGCGTCACGAACCAGGGTGCTCGGGCGCGACCTGCCGTAGGGTTTCGTCCAGGCCCACGGCGGCCTGGACCCGATAAGGGTGCCCCGGGGGCAGCTCCGTTTGATAGAGGGATAGCGCGCGTCGGTACATCCGTTCCGCCAGCTCCAGATCCCCATGCCGGCGCGCGGCCCAGCCGAGGTATTCGTAGCCATCGGTAAGGAAGAAGGGGCCGGCCGCCGGGCGCGCGCGCTCGAACGTCACCGCTTGGGCATAGAGCGAGTCTGCGTTCGCGGCCCGGCGCTGGAGCAGCAGGTAGGCCAGCCGGTTGAGCACGTCCCCCTCATCGGGATGGCCCTGCGGGAACGCTTGCCGGAAAGCCGCCAGCGAGCGACGAAGCAGTTGTTCCGCCTCGATCCGATCGCCCAGCACCAGGCGAATTCCCCCCAAGGTGCGCAACATGAGCGCGGTCTCATCGCTCGCCTCGCCAAACTGCCGGATTTTCAACGCCACCGCGTAGCGCGCGAAAGAATCGGCCGCGACGAAGTCTCCCTTCCGCTCGAGCAGCACCGCGAGCGCCCCGTAGCTGCCGCTGGTCTCCCGATGCTCCGGGCCGAACAGCGCGCGCGCCATGACAACCGCCTCCCGATCGAGCGCTTCCGCTTCCGGAACCGATTGGGGCCCACGAAGCGCGGAGGCGAGCCGTCGCATGGTGCTCAGCGTCGAGAGGTGCAGCGCGCCGAAAATGCGCTGCTGGGCCGCCAGAGTCGGACGCAGCAGCTCCACCGCGTCGCCATAGCGCGCCTCTTGAAAGAGCAGGTATCCCAGGTCGGAGGCGACCTCGGTCCGGAGTGGCGACTGGGCGTCCGACAAGCTGGCGAGCGCGGTCCGCAATACCGCCTCGGCTTCCGGAAAGCGCTGCAGCTGTGACAGCCCTTGCGCCAGGGCGCGCTGGGCCTGGACAACTTCCACCTGTCCCGGGGCCGCTACCTCATGGTAGATGCGCAAGGCTCGACGCAGCTCGGTCTCGGCTTCGGCGGACCGTCCCGATTCGAGCAGCAGCGAACCCCGCCGCGCCAGGGTAGCTGCGAGGTCCCGGCTCGGCTTTCCGGTCTGCTCCTGAATCGCGAGAGCCTGCCGCAGCAGCGAGTCCGCCGGAGCGATCTGTCCGATCGCCGAGCGGAGATCTCCCACCATGCTCAAAGTGGCGGCGAGCAGCTCGGGCTGATTCTCCAGCTCGATTCTGGCCCGGCTGGCCGCGTCGCCCAAGAGCATTTCCGCACTCACCTTGCCGCGATCGGCGGCATCGGGACTCCAGCCCCGAAAGACCCGGCGCAGCGTGGCGGCGGTCTCGGTCGCCTTGGCGGCTTCCTGGCGGGCCCGGTCCCGCTCGGTGCGAATCCGTGTGAGATAGGCCGCGGTGAGCCCGACCGCCACGGCGAGCACCAGAGCCCCGGCAAGGAGAGAAATCCGATAACGCCGGACGAACTTGGCGGCGTGATACCGCCAGCCGCCGGCTCCGTAGCGGATCGGCAGGTGGGCGAGGTGTCGCTCGACGTCCTCGGCGAGCGCCTCCGCAGAGGGATAACGTTGCTCGGGGTCGCGATGCAGGGCGCGTAACGTGATGGCATCGAGGTCGCCTCGCAACCGTGCTTTCGGGCGATCCGGATTCTGGGGACGCTGCCCCGCGACCAGCTCGTACAGCAGAATGCCGAGCTGAAAGACATCGCTCGCGGTGGTGACCGACTTGCCGGCGAGCTGTTCCGGGCTGGCGTATTCCGGGGTCATCGGTCCCCACGCAGAACCTCCCGCGGTAGGAGGCTCTTCGGTCTTCTGGGGCGAGAGCAGCTTGGCGACGCCGAAATCGAGCAGCTTGACCTCGCCGGTCTCGGTGAGGAGGACATTGGCGGGCTTGATGTCGCGGTGCACCACCAGATTGCGGTGGGCGTACTGGACCGCTCGGCAAACCAGTCCAAAGAGACGGAGGCGGGCGTCGACCGACAGCTTTCGCTCGGCGCAGTAGCGGGTTATGGGGATGCCGGGGACGTACTCCATCACGAAATAGGGGCGCCCCTCGTCGCTGACCCCGCCGTCGAGCAAGCGCGCGATGCTGGGATGTTCGAGCCGCGCCAGGATCTGGCGCTCGCGGAGGAATCTTCCCAGGATTTCGTCCGAGTCCATCCCGCGTTTGATGAGCTTGAGGGCGACCCGTTGCTCGAACTGGCCGTCGGCGCGCTCGGCCAGCCACACGGTGCCCATGCCGCCGCGGCCGAGCTCCTCGATCAACCGGTAGCGGCCGATGACGGCACCGGCGAGCTCGCCGGGTTCGGGACGCTCGAGCAGATACGCGGAGACGAAGCTGCTGGCGGAAGACTCGAGAAAGTCGCCGGACGCGTGGTGTGCCGTGAGCAGGGATGCGACCTCGCGGTGCACGGAGGGATCGTCCCTGCGGAGTTGCTCGAGGACGCGATCCCGCTCCGCCGGGTCGGCTTGAAGGGCCGCGTCCAGGGCAGCTTCCACTCGTTTCCAGCGCGCGGGATCAGCCGACACGGTCAGCGCTCCGCAGCTCACGGAAGAGCCAGGCCTTGGCCTTCTGCCAGTCGAGCTTGACCGTGCTCGGCGCCACGCCGAGCGCTTCGGCGGTTTCCTCGACCGTGAGGCCCCCGAAGAAGCGGAGCTCCACGGTGCGGCTGAGCCGCGCATTGAGCGCGGCGAGTCGCTCCAGCGCTTCGTCAAGGGCCAGGATCTGATCGGCGCCGGTATCGCTCAAGATGGGCGCCTCGTCCAGGTTCAGCTTCACCTCGCCACCACCCCGCTTGGCGGTGCTGTTCCGGCGGGCGTAGTTCAGCAGCACGTGCCGCATGGCCGTGGCGCTCAGGGCCATGAAATGGGCGCGATCCTCCCAACGCACCCGTTCGACCGCGATCAACTTGAGATAGGTCTCGTGCACGAGATCGGTGGTAGTCAGGGTGTGGCCCGCCGCCTGGCCACGAAGACAGTGGTGCGCCCGGCGGCGGAGGTCTTCGTACACCAGAGAGAAGAGCTCGTCGAGGGCGGCGTGGTTGCCGTTGCGCCACTCGGTGAGGAGGGTGGTGGGGTCGGGTTGGGGCATGGCTCGGCCCCTCGAAAATACTGCTCGCGGCCCGGATCGGCCGGAATCGGGGGATTTCGGGTCTTAGGGAGGTAGGACCCCAAAGATCATTCAGGAGGAGTTATGCGCTGGTGTGCGAGCATGTACCTAGTCCCGATTCTAGCGCTGGCCGCATGCCCTGGTATCACCGAGAAGCAGCTCACTATTTCATGGGTGTTCAAGAACGAATCCTTGGCTAGCGTCGCGTTCACCGGGTCCGTGGAGGATGACAATGCCGGACCGATCACGGTCGCCGCCGGCCAAACCGGAAGCACTTCGACCACCGTCGACAAAACGGAAGACTTTGTGACGGCGACGGTTTCGGTCTCGGCTCTTTCTCGGCCGTCTCAAGCCGAAACCACGGTCAACGGGAACCAGCTGACCGTCACCGCCATCTGGGACGGCGTTACGCTTACCGTCTTTGCCAATGAGGGCGGCTGCGCTCCGGCCACCGCAGCGCGGCCGGCTTCGCT
>DASYPD010000359.1:0-3617 GCA_036007005.1 Gemmatimonadales bacterium | reverse complement strand
CTGGCTCCATGACGATTTCCCCTTTGGCCGTCTCGAGATGGGCTCCTCCCGCGGCCATGTAGGCGATCCCCGGCTCGTTGTTGGTGGGCTTGGGTTGCTTGGCCACAAGGTCCACCATGAATTGCCAGGCGTTCTTGTCGGCGCAGAAAGGCATCGCCGCGACGTCGAGCAGGATGCTGCAGGTAAAGCCGTTGCTGCCCTTGCGGAGCTCGCTTGCCTTGCCGTCGGGCTGAAACCGCATGATCGTGGCGGATTTCGCGACGCCGAGGGGGCCTCCAGTCTCAGCCATGCGGATATAGGCCGCGTCGCTTTTCGGAGCCTCGGGTGGCTTGAGCTGGGCGGAAAGGGGAAGCGCGAAGAGCCACGAACTGGTGAGGAGAGACCGGACAGTAACCCGCATGGAGTCCTCCCTGGTTAGCTGCACGTGGCATCGGGGTGCACAGTGATGCTGAGCATGAGAAGCAGTTGTCCCCCCGCCGTTCTTCCGCTCGACAGAATGAGCTCACGCCCCCGGCGCGGGTCCGCGCATTCGCTCCAGTCACCAGCGCCGGGAGAATGGTTCTGCCACCCGGGCAGCGCCGCGGAGATCAGCTCGCGATAGTGCTTGAAGACGGCGGAGTCACCCGGCGGCGACAGCGCCAGGGCAAAGACGCCCACGATGGCTTTCCCGGGCCGGCCATCAGCATGTTGGCGGGCCAGCTCGCTGATACTGCTCGCGGCGAGCGCTGTGGCGCTGTCGAGATTGCTCGCGAGGAAATACCTCGCGTGCCACATACCCGGGCCAATCGAATCTGCCCGCAGCTCGGCGAACCCGGCGGAGGCCTGGCTCAGCAAGTATGCCAGCTGATCGGGAAACGGTGCGCCGGCCGCAGGCGGAGCCTGGGCAGTGAGGGGAGCGGTGGCCAGCAGGGCAACGATCAGGCGACCGGGTGTGGGAGCGTGCAAAATGGGTCTCCGCGAAAAGCTATCCTTCGCCCCGGATGACGAAGACGCGCAGAGAGCATACACAGCGTGGGCATCCCGGCCCCTGGTCCGGTTGACTGTTGGCGCTTGCCGCAGTTGCTTCTCCGGAGCCGAATTCAGCTGGCCCTTACCCTCGAGGCCCCCATGCCTGCCAGAAAGAAGCCTGCGCGCCGCAAGACCGCCAAGCCGGCCAGGTCCGCCCGCAAACGAGCCACGCCCAAGCCGAAAAAACGAGCCATGGCTCGCAAGCCGGCCGCGCGGGCGCGGACCCCCAAACTCGCCGCCACCGTCAAGACGAGGACGCAGAAAGGGCTGGTGGCGCTGAAGGAGAAGGCGCAGGAAGGTCTGGAGGTGGCGCGCGAAAGGCTCGACGACGTCAAGCAGGCCGCCGAAAAAACCCTGAGTGCCGCAAAATCGAGCCTGAGCGCAGCGGCAGACGAGTTCAAGACCCGGATGGCAGAGGGCTGAGGTTGGCGGCTGGGTTGAGCGAGCGGGTCGTCTTCCTCCTGGACGTCGACAACACCCTGCTCGACAACGATCGCATCATCGACGAGCTGCGGCAATGCCTGACCCGCGAGCTCGGCGAAGCCCGTCAGCGGCGCTATTGGGCGATCTTCGAGGAGTGTCGCGCGCAGCTCGGCTATGCCGACTATCTCGGCACGCTGCAACGCTATCGGCTCGAGGACCCGGGCGATCCCCATCTCGTCGCCATTGCAGAGTTTCTGCTCAACTACCCCTTTGCCGAGCGGCTTTATCCTGGTGCGCTCGAGGTCATCAGACACCTGGACGCCTGGGGAGCCACCGTCATTCTCACCGATGGCGACGTCGTCTTCCAGCCTCTCAAACTCTCCCGCGCGGGACTACTTGCTGCGGTGAAGGGGCGGGTCTTGATCTATGTCCACAAGGAACAGTCGCTCGCTGACGTCGCACACCGCTTCCCCGCGGATCATTACGTGATGGTGGATGACAAGGTGAGGTTGCTCGACGCGATGAAGCAGGTCTGGGGGGACCGGCTCACCACCGTCTTCCCGCGCCAGGGCCATTATGCCAACCCGGCGGAGCTCGCGGAATATCCCCCTCCCGATCTCACGCTCGAGCGCATCGCCGACTTGCTTGGGTACAACCCGCCACCGGGCTGCTAACCCCTCACCTCTCACCGCTCTCACCGCGATCGGCGTCGCCGTCCGCTGCTCGGCCTTCCGTCCGATCACGCCACCGGCCGACCGTCTCCTGTCTCATGGAGATTCTCGTTCTGGGTGGAGGTCTTGCCGGTCTCGCCGCGGCGCAGCAGCTCGTTGCAGCCGGAGAATCGGTCACTTTGCTCGAGGCCCGGGATCGGCTCGGGGGGCGCGTCCTGACCGAGCGCGATCCCACACTCCCCTATCCCATCGAGCTCTCCGCCGAGTGGCTCGATCCCGGCGGGCTCGCGCGCCACCTGCTCGACCTGCAGGGCTCTCCGGTTGTGGCGGCGAGCGGAGAGCGTCGGCGCCGAGAGCAGGGCGCTTTCGTCGCGGTCAAGGAGCCTTACGACAAGCGCTTGCTGCGAAGGTTGCAACGGCTGGGATCTCGGGATCGGCCCTTGGGACGAGCCTTGGCGCAATGCTGCTCGGATCCGCGCTGGAAGGCGACGGTCTCCGAGCTGTTGAATTACGTGCAGGGTTTTCATGCGGCCGATCCAGCGCGAGTCAGCCTCCGATGGTTCCTCGCGGCCGAGGCGACCGCATCGGCTGACGCGTCGAGCTCCCGCGCCATCGAGGGTGCCGATCGGGTCGTGGAGGCGCTGGCGCAGTCATTGCGGCACGGCGCGCCCGAAGCAATCCAGCTGGAGACTATCGTCCGCGCGGTCCGCTGGAAGAAGGGCCGGGTTAGGGTGACGGCCAGCACGGCGCGAGGCACCGAGCGCTACGAGGGCGACCGGCTGATCGTGACGCTCCCACTGGCACTGCTCAAAGCGGGGCCGCCGGATCCTGGGCGGGTGCGCTTTCAGCCCCCGCTCGGCAAGCAGCGTGCGCTCGACCAGCTCGACACGGGCCAGGTGTGCAAGGTCATCCTGGTGTTCGGGCGGCCCTTCTGGAAGGAGATCGCACCGCTCGAGGACTTGCTGATGCTGCAGTGCGTCGAGCAACCCTTCCCGACCTGGTGGACCATGCGCCCGAGCGAGGCGCCACTGCTGGCCGGATGGGTCGGCGGCCCACTGGTGCGACGTCTGGGCGGTGCCAGCGGGGAACGGCTCCTCGCCCTGGCGGTCGATTCGCTTGCTGCCGCGCTCGGCGTGCCGCGCTCGCGGGTCGAGCAGGAGCTGGTGAGCTGGCACTCTCACGACTGGCGCCAGGATCCCTTTGCAAGGGGAGCCTACAGCAATGTGCTGAGCGGCGGCAGTACCGCATGGCGCAGCCTGGCGCGGCCGCTGGAGAAGACTCTGTTCTTCGCGGGAGAGGCGACCTGCGCGCACGGTATCAACGCAACCATGGAGGGTGCCCTCGCTTCGGGGTACCGGGTCGCGCGGGAAATACTAGGCGATTAAGTAAGCTCTGCGCCGCGCCGCTTCGCGATGATGGGTGCCGAGGCTGCTCAGGGGATACAGGTCGCGGCCGAGGTCGCTCCGGTAAGCCCGGCCGCGGTGAAGTTCAGGGTCCGGCACCCACTGGCGCCGG
>DASYPD010000358.1:0-4157 GCA_036007005.1 Gemmatimonadales bacterium | reverse complement strand
CGAGCTTCTCGTGCCAGGCCTCCAGCTCATAGGTCCCCGCCGGCAGCCCCTTGATGCTGAAGCTGCCGTCCTCCCCCGAGGTGGCGAAAAACGGATGGCTCAGGACTCCGACGCTGGCATGCATCCACCCGTGCACGTTGCACTGCAGCGGCACCATCACCTCCTGAGTGCTGAACGTGCGGGTCGTCTTCATACCTTCATTCGGCTGACTGATGTTGAAGCCGCGGTTCGCCGTGGGCACCGCCTTGATGTTGTGAAGCACCGGATCGCTATTCAGGATCTCGATCGGCTGCCCGACCATGACCCCGAACACCCGAGGATGATACAAGCACCCGCGCTGATCGATGGTGACCGGCGTGGTGGGCGCGGTATAGCTCGCTCCCGCCGGGAGCCCGCTCTTCACGTAGACGAAGACGTTAGCGAGCATCCCGTTGCTCACCACGACCTGCGGATCGGTCGGCGGGGTCGTGTATTTGGCCTTGCAGGCGGCTTCCTCGCTCATGTCGATCGTCGGATTGGCGGGCGGCGTGCCGGAGAACTTGATCGTGCCGGTAATGCTGGCCCCGCCGGCCGGTGCGGCTGCAGGTGCCGCGGCGGGGGTACCTGGGGCGGCGCCCGGAGTGGCGCCTTTCTCCTTGCCACAGGCCGCCAGCACGAGAACGGCAGCGAGAATCGGGTATCGCATTATCCCTCCCGGTTGGAGCCAGCGCCGCGGGGTTCGCGCCGCTGGGCTCGATAGATGGCGAACATTCCCAGCCCGAGCGTGAGCAATCCCGCCAAGACCGGCTGGATATACACTCTCACCGGGACACGAACTTCAAGATAAATGCTGTACCAGGTACTGACCGAGCCGCGCACCTCGCCCTCGCCGTTGGATCCGTCGGCGGCAAAAAGGCCGATCGGGACAGCCTGCCCCGGGTGCAAGGCCGGCGAGACCGTCGTATCCGCCGGGACGAGGGGCCCCACCAGCTGGAGCTGCCATTCGCCTTTGTCGAACCGGGCGGTGTGACTCCAGCGGGCGCTCCCGCCCTGCCGGGTGAACCGGCCGAGCCCCGTGCCGGTGCCTTCCTCCACGCGGTCGGAATCGCTGCTCCACCGTACCAGATACACCGGACGCCGCGTGCTGCCCCCGAGAAAATACGGTCGCTCGGCGTCCAGAGAGAGCTGCTTCGGGAACTGCACTACCAGGCGGTCCGGGCCCTGGGCGGTCGGGATCGGCCCGTCTCCGTCGCTCGCGGTCTGTACGATTCGTCCCAGCCACTCGTCCCAGGCCGGGTTCGGGCTCTGGGAGGGATCGTGCCAAGTCAACCGGAGCGCGAGCCGGGTCCCATCGTGCACCGCCTGCACCCAAACCGCGTTGACCGTCGGGAGGAACCAGCGCGGCTTCTGAATGATCTGCCCGACCAGTGGAACATACGCCGGCTCGATCCGCGCCCACAGGCTGTCGTCCGGGCCGGAGGGGAGCTTGCCCTGAACCAGCGCGGCGGAAATGACCTCCCGGGCCTCGGGCGGCTTCTCGGGCGACAGACTGCGAATGTACTGCGCGACCCGCCAGAGCTGCTCCTCGGTGATCACTTTGGACTCGATGGCATCGCTGAACGAAGGCATCGGGGTGCCGTCGAGCCCGGTGCGGAGCCGAGCGTAGATCTGCTCTACCGCGGGGCCACCGTTGAAATTCCAGCTTTCGGTCAGATCAGCCGCGTGGATCGGCCGGCCCCAATCGTCCTTCAAGCTGGGAGCGGACTTCCCGTCGCCCCGTCCCGAGTCGCCATGGCACTTGAAGCATTCGAGCTTCCGGAAGGTCTGCCGCCCTTCCGCGATGCCGGCATCGCTCTGGCCGGGGGGCTTGCCGAAGGCGAGCGAGGTGGGAGCTTTCCCCTTGAAGAACTGGGAGAATGTCTTGATATAGCCGATCACCTCGGCCCGCTCCTGGTCCGACAAGCGCGACTTCCACTCCGGCATGGCGGTGTTGGGCATACCCTCCTCCACCACCCGGCGCAGGTCGTCGTCGGAGGGAAGCTCGCCGCTCGCGGTCGTGCGGATCTGGAACACGGCGCGGGTGAAATCGCGCGGCCGGGGCAGCATGAACGCCGCCGCGTAGCCATCCCCTCCGCCACTGTCGCCGTGGCAACCGGCGCACCACTTGTCGTAGATGGCCTTACCCGGGGGAGCGGCTTGGGCGGCTAACAGCGAGGGGAGCAGCAGGGCGAGGGTTCTCACTTCGCGCCCTCGAGTCGCCGCGGTTGCCAGCCGGACTGGGAGTAGAGAAAGATGATGACCGACCAGATCTCTTCCTCGCTGAGAAACTCCTCCCATACCGGCATGGCGGAATTCCAGGGTGTGCTTTCGCGTGGCAGGCCCGGGCCCCCCTTGGCGATGCGCCAGAAAACGAAACTTTCGCTGAGCTGCGCGATGGTGCCGTTGTCGGCGAACGAAAGCGGCGTCGGGCTGAAGCCGTGCCCGAAATGGCCCCGCCCATCGAGTAGGTCGCCGTGGCAGGGGAGGCAATTCTGGTAGTAGACGCGTTTGCCGGTTCGGAGATGCTCCTCCATCGAGCCGCTTTTCCGCAGCGGATTCTCGAGGCTCGCGAGTTCGTAGGTTTTCCCCCGGACGGTGATCCGACTGGGCGGCGCCGGATGAATCGATCGGAGCGAGATCGGGAGGGGTACCTTGGGTTTGGTCTGCTGGTAGGTTGCGAAGCCGACCGCCAGCGGAAGCACCACGAGGAAGCTGCTCCGGATCCAGCGCTTGTTCCGATCCCGCAGCGCCGCGCCGATCGGCTGCTTGAAGAGCTCCCACCGCTTGACATCGCTGCTCACGTAGATGAGCACGCCGACGGTGGCGATCAGCATGTACTGAACCAGCACACTCTGCGGGACGGGAGCGCTCTTCACGCCGAGCAGTGGCGGCAGGTAGGCGATTCCGTACTTGAACAGGAGATACGACCCCACCAGCAGGACCACCGCCTGCCAGAAGGGATGCCGGAGCGCTTCTCGCGGCCGGCTCATCTCCGGCTTGCCAGGAACTGCACCAATGCCTCCAGCTGAGCGGCGGAAAGCTGCTGGCCGAACGTCTGCGGCATGGTGCCCGCGAATTTCTCGTAGCCCTTGGCGGTATCGGCGTTGGGGAAGAGGATCGAACGGCGGATGTAGTCCACCGTTCGGCGCCGGCCGATCCCATCGAACGGTGGGCCGATCTTGGCACCCTTGCCTTCGAGGGTGTGGCAGCCAATGCAGCCCTTCTCCGTGATCAAAGCGCGGGGATCGCTGGTGGCCGTGACGCTCGGACCCGCGGTGGCCGGCGCCCCCGGGGCCGCGGCTTTGGGCAGATCCGCCGCCGTTACGGTCACCTCACCGCCCTGGGATTCCAGATAGGCGATCACCGCCCAGATCTGCTCCAGGGAGAGTTGGCGCCGCATATCGGGCATGATGGGCTCGAAGCCAGGCACCACGAACGCGGCGGCGTTGGTCAGCGATTCGTAGAGATAGGCCTTGCAGTCCATCCCCGGCTTCCGCGAGCCGCAGCGGCTTCCGATCGGTCCCTGGCCGGCGTAGTCGGTGAGCAGATTAGGAGCCCGGGTACCCAGGCCGTGACACGTAGTGCAGCCGCCCGCCCCGTTGTAAACCTTCTCTCCGGCCGCCACCAGCGCCTCGGGCGTCACACTGCCGGAGAGATCCAGCGCCGTCGGAACCTCCGATTCGAGTTGCGGGATGACGTTGGCGATCCCGGCGTAGAAGCTGATGACCAGCAGGGCAACCAGCAGAACCTTGAGATTCGTCTTCCACATGCGCGCGCCCTCAGCCCTTTGCTCTGGGCAGCGGCGCCGTGACGAATTCGCCGGCCGCCCCGGAGGTCGCCACCGACTTCTGCATGGCGTGCTCGGCCAGGCCGCCCAGCCAGAAGATGAAGGCGACCAGCCCGAGGAAGATCACCACACAGGTACTGATCATGATTCCGGCGTCCCCCAGCGCAGGCGTCGCGGCCTGCGAGCTGGTATCCCGCATGACTTCCCAGATGTGCCAGTGCTGCCGGATTCCGCTCCGCGCGAATCCCATGAGTCCCATGAGCCAGGTGAAGGTGACGGCGAGCACGAAAAGCGCGTACTGGGAGCGTTCCGGCATCTCGCCCCAGCGGATGGCACCCCGGGATTGGGCGCC
>DASYPD010000357.1:0-4617 GCA_036007005.1 Gemmatimonadales bacterium | reverse complement strand
ACCTACCCACCTACCCACCTACCCACCTACCCACCTACCCACTTACCCACCTACCCACCAAATTGCGTCACCTCCCCCGGCCATCGGAGCCCCGCATGCTCTCCTTCACCGTCAACGGAAAACCCGTCTCCCTCGACGTCGCTCCCGACACCCCGCTCCTCTGGGTGCTGCGCGACAACCTCCATTTGAGCGGCACCAAGTTCGGTTGCGGCATCGGGCAATGCGGCGCCTGCACGGTCCATCTCGACGGCGTGGCGCAGAAGTCCTGCCAGATTCCCGCCGGCTCCGCGGCGGGAAAAACCGTCGTCACAATCGAAGGTCTCTCGGCGGACGGCACCCATCCCGTGCAGCAGGCCTGGATCGCCGAGCAGGTCCCCCAATGCGGCTACTGCCAGCCGGGCCAGATCATGCGGGCAGCCTATCTGCTGAAGACCAAGCCAAAGCCGACCGACGCCGACATTGACACTGTCATGTCGGAGAACCTCTGCCGCTGCGGCACCTACCAGCGGATTCGCCGGGCCATTCACCGAGCGGCCGGGGAGGTGATCGTATGAGCGGCGCTGTGACCCGGCGTGACTTCCTGCGCGCCACCGCAGTCGCCGGCGCGGGCCTCACCCTCGCCGTCCACCTGCCTTCCTGCGCTCCCGGCGGGGGCAAGCCCGCTACGCCGCCCTTCAAGCCCAATGCCTGGATTCGGCTCAGCTCCGACGGCTCGGTGACGCTCGTGATCGATCGTTCCGAGATGGGGCAGGGAGTCCACACCGCGCTGCCGATGCTGCTGGCCGAAGAGCTCGATGTCCCGTGGGGGCAGGTTCGCATCGAGTCGGCTCCGGCGGGCAAGGACTATGTGAACCCCGATTTCGGGATCCAGGGCACTGGCGGCAGCTCGAGCGTGCACGCGGCGTGGAAGCCGCTCCGCGAGGCCGGCGCCAAGGCGCGCCAGATGCTGATCGGCGCGGCCGCCGCGGGCTGGGGCGCGCCGGTTTCCGAATGCAGCACCGAACCCGGCGTCGTGCTGCACGCGCCCAGCAAACGCCGCATGGCGTACGCCGAGTTGGTGGAAGCGGCGAGCCGCATCCCCGTGCCCGAGAAGGTCACCCTGAAGGACCCGAAACAGTTCCGCTACATCGGCAAGTCGCTGCCCCGGCTTGATACCCCGGATAAGGTCCATGGCAAGGCCGGCTTCGGCATCGACGTGCAAGTGCCGGGTATGCTCGTCGCCGTGGTGGCGCGTTGTCCCGTCTTTGGCGGCTCGGCCAAGAGCTGGAACGAAGCGGCGACGAAGCAGGTACCAGGCGTCAAGCACGTAATTCGGATCTCGTCCGGCGTCGCTGTCGTCGCCGACGGTTATTGGCCGGCGCACCGGGGCCGCGACGCGCTTGCGGTGGTGTGGGACGAAGGGCCTAATGCGGCCATGAGCAGCGCCGGGATCCGCGCCCAGCTCGCCTCGCTCGGCGCGCGCCCGGGCGTCGTCGCGCGCAAGGACGGCAACCCTGCCGCGCGCGGGGGCCGCGAAGTCGCGGCGGTCTACGAGACGCCTTACCTCGCGCACGCCTGTATGGAGCCGATGAATGCGACCGCGCAGGTCGACGCGGACCGCTGCACCGTCTGGGCGCCTACCCAGTTCCAGTACGGCTCGATCTTCGGCTTGCCGGGCGCGCAGGACATGGTGGCGCAGCTCTGCGGGTTAGCACCGGCGCAGGTCACCATCAACACCACCCTGCTCGGGGGCGGCTTCGGGCGGCGCTTCGCCAACGATTTCATCGCCGAAGCGGTGCAGCTCTCCAAGGCGGTCCACGCGCCGGTCAAAGTGATCTGGAGCCGCGAAGACGATATCCAGCACGATTTCTATCGGCCCGCGGCGCGCGCCAGCTTCCGCGCGGGGCTCGGCGCCGACGGCCTGCCGGTCAGCCTGGCCGCGCACCTCGTCGCGCCCTCGATCAATGTCGGCGTGTTCGGCGCGCCGAAGGACAAGCTCGACGACAATACCGTCGATGCGGTGCGCAACCTTCCCTACGGGATTCCCAACGTGAGCGTCGACGCGGTGAACGCCTCCTTTGGCGTGCCGCTCGGTTTCTGGCGCTCGGTCGGCGCTTCGCACAACGGCTTCATGCTCGAATCGTTCATCGACGAGCTCGCCTGGGCCGCGGGTACCGACCCGGTGGAGTATCGCCGCCTCCTGCTCGCGACCAAGCCGCGCCACCTCGCTGTGCTGAACCGCGCCGCGGAGCTCGCCGGCTGGTGGACCGAATTGCCGCTGGGGGTTGGACGGGGAGTCGCGCTGGTGGAGTCCTTCAACAGCTACGTCGCCGAAGTGGCCGAGGTGTCTTTGAACCCCGACCGCACGGTGCGGGTTAGCAAAGTGTTTGCCGCGGTGGACTGCGGCACCGTGGTCCACCCCGATATCGTCAAGGCCCAGATCGAGAGCGCCATCGTGTTCGGGCTCACCGCGGCGCTGCACGGCGAGATCACGGTGGAGCGGGGCCGTGTCGTGCAGAGCAACTTCACCGACTATCCGCTGCTCCGCATGAGCGAGATGCCCAGCGTCGTCGTGTCCCTGGTGCCGAGCCAGGAGCCGCCCACCGGAATCGGAGAGCCGGGTACTCCACCCATCGCGGCAGCCGTGGCCAACGCGATCTACTCGCTCACCCGGAAGCGCATCCGGCAATTGCCGCTGCGGGCGGTTCCTGCGTGAGCGAGCTCTCCCGGCGCGATTTCGTCGGGGCCGGGATCGCGGCCGGCGCGGGCCTCACCCTCGCGGTGTCGCTCGAGGGTTGCAAGGAAGCATTTCCCGAAGCGGGCGGCGCCGCCTTCGCGCCCAATGCCTGGATCCGGGTCGGCGCCGACGACGTCGTGACGGTGATCGTGGATCGTTCCGAGATGGGGCAGGGGGTGTCCACCGCCCTGCCGATGCTCGTGGCCGAGGAGCTCGATGCCGATTGGAGCCGGATCCGCTACGAGTTCGCTCCCGCGAACGAAGCGTACAATAACCCGCTCTCCCTCGGCCAGTTGACCGGCGGCAGCACCAGCATTCGCGCGGCCTGGCGGCCGCTGCGCGAAGCTGCCGCGAAGGCCCGGCTCATGCTCGTCGGTGCCGCCGCTGCGGAGTGGGGAGTTCCCGCCGCTCGTTGCCGCACCGAGAATGGCGCGGTGCTCGCCCCCGATGGGCGCCGGCTCGGCTACGGCGCCCTGGCAACTGCGGCGGCAAGCCAACCGGTTCCGGAGCGCGTGACCCTGAAATCGGCGCGCGAGTTCACGCTGATCGGGAAGTCGCTCCCCCGGCTCGATACCGCCGCCCAGGTGACCGGCCGCACGGGATTCGGAATCGATGCCCAGCCGGAAGGCGTGCTCACCGCGGTGGTGGCGCGCTGTCCCGTCTTCGGCGGCACGCTGCGCTCCTTCGATCCTGCCGCGGCGCGCGCGGTGCCCGGCGTCCGCCACATCGTGCGGATCGGTTCCGGCGTCGCCGTCGTCGCGGAGGGCTACTGGGCGGCGCAGCAGGGTCGCGCGGCCCTCACCCTCGAGTGGGACGAAGGCTCCCTCGCCACGCTCGACGATGCCGCGGTCAGCGCCCGGCTCACCGAGCTAACCCGCCAGCCCGGTCACCTGGCGCGAAAAACAGGGCAGGGGGCCGCCGCCGGCGCGGCCCGCTTCTTCGAGGCGGTCTACGAGGTGCCCTACCTCGCGCACGCCACCATGGAGCCGATGAACTGTACCGCCGATGTGCGCCCCGATCGGGTTACCCTGTGGGTCCCCACTCAGTATCAAACCGGTCCTAAGCTCCTCGGTGGGGGAACCCGGGGCATGGCGGCCAAGCTCGCCGGCGTGTCGATGCGCCAGGTCACCGTCCACACCACCCAGCTCGGCGGCGGCTTCGGCCGTCGGGCCGAAACCGACTTCGTGGCCGAAGCCTGCGAGATCTCCCGGCTGGTCGGAGCGCCGGTCAAGCTGGTCTGGAGCCGGGAGGACGACATCCGGCACGACCAATACCGGCCCGCCGCTCGGCACCTGCTCCGTGGCGGGTTAGGCAACGACGGAATGCCCATTGTCTGGAGCCACCGTATCGCCTGCCCGTCCATCATTGCCAAGTTTATGCCCCGCTGGCTGCCCCGCTTTGCGACCCACCTCGCGGGGCCGCTCAAGGGCGGAGTGGACGCCAACGCGATCGAGGGCGCAGCGGAAATCCCCTACGCCATTCCCAACCTCGAGATCCGCTACGCGCAAGCTGACCTCGGCGTGCCGGTGGGCTTCTGGCGCTCGGTCGGGAATTCGCACACGGCGTTCGCCGTCGAGTGCTTCCTGGATGAGCTCGCCGCGCTCGCCGGCAAGGATCCCGTGGAGTTTCGTCGCCAGCTGCTTACCCGCTCGCCCCGCCACCTCGCCGTGCTGAACCTCGCGGCCGCGGAGGCTGGCTGGGGTACCGCGTTGCCGGCCGGGCGCGCCCGCGGGGTGGCGCTCCATGCCTCCTTCGGCAGCTTCGTCGCCCAGGTGGCCGAAGTCTCGCTTCAGGAGAACAAGGTGCGGGTTCATCGCGTCGTCTGTGCGATCGACTGCGGCCAGGTCGTCAACCCGGACATCGTGAAAGCGCAGATGGAGGGCGGGATCGTCTTCGGGCTC
>DASYPD010000356.1:0-3392 GCA_036007005.1 Gemmatimonadales bacterium | reverse complement strand
GGGCCTCCAGTTTCTGCAGCACGTGGAGCGCACCCGGGTGCTCGCCTATCTCGTTCCCTGCGACAGCGAGAATGCGCAAGCGGTCTATGACCGGCTCCGTAGCGAGGTGCGTGCCTACAGCCCGGCCCTGCACGACAAGGTGCATCTCGTGGTGCGTTCCAAGCGCGACCTGCTCCCGGCTGCTGCGGTGCTGCCTCGGCTGGAGGCTCCCGAAGCGCGTGCGGTGGTGCCGGTCTCCAGCGTGGCGCAGAGCGGGCTCGAACAGCTCAAGGCCACGGTGTGGTCCCTGGTGGACGAAGCCCGCGCGGCGGAGCGGACGGAAGCCGAAGATGCCTGAGTGGGACGCGGCCGAACGCGAGGCGTATCTCACTCTCGCTCTGGCCCCCGGGATCGGTAGCGCGCGGTTCCGCGAGCTGCTGCAGCGATTCGAAACCCCGAGCGGCGTCCTGGCGGCATCGCTCGCTGCGTTACGCTCCGTGCCGGGCATTTTCGAGCCGGTGGCGAGGGCCGTTCGCGCCGCGGAGCGGAGCGCCGGGCGACGTGCGCTCGCCGCAGTGGCGGCCGAAGGCGGCGTCCTCCTGCTCCCGGGCGAGCCTGGGTTTCCGGCCGCGCTGCTCGAGATCCCCGAGCCGCCGACGCATCTCTTTCTCAAGGGCGACACCGCCTTGCTCGAGCGACCGGCCGTCGCGATCGTAGGGAGTCGCCAGCATTCCGAGTACGGCGGAGAGGTGTGTCGGGCGCTGGCGCAGGCCGCGGCCGAGGCGGGGCTCGTGGTGGTGAGCGGAATGGCGCGCGGGCTCGACGCGGTGGCGCACGCGGGCGCGCTGGCAGTGGGCGGCGGCACCATTGGCGTGTTAGGCAACGGACTCGGCTTCGTCTATCCCCGGGCCAACCGGCTGCTCTATGCCGAGGTCGCCGCGCGCGGCCTGCTGCTCACCGAGCTGCCCCCCGGCGCGCCGCCGCACGGAGGCAGCTTTCCGCAACGCAATCGCCTGATCAGCGGGCTCGCGCGGGTCACGGTCGTGGTCGAAGCAGCCATCACCTCGGGCGCGCTGCAGACCGCCACCTGGGCGCAGGCGCAGGGACGAGAAGTGCTGGTCGTCCCAGGGCCGATCACCAGCGTGAGCTCGGCCGGCACCAATCGCTGGCTGCGCGATGGCGCTGGCCCCCTGCTCGAGCTGGACGATCTGCTCTACCACTATCCCGAGCTCCGCCGCCCGGCCGCCCCAGGAATTTTTTCGGACGGCACTGGGACTCCGCTCGAGCGCCGCATCGTGCAGGCACTCCAGCGTGAGCCACTGCCCACCGAGCGCTTGGTCGAGGCGTCGGGCGCACCGGTGGAGACAGCGTTGGATACCCTGTCGGCCCTCGAGCTGTCGGGAAAGGTGCGGCGGGACGGGGAAGGCAGGTATCGCTTGGCCGTTGGGCTCTTTGGGTAAGAGGGTTATTCTCTCCGCCGTGCACCTGTACGTCCACGTCCCCTTCTGTGCCCGCCGCTGCAGCTATTGCGACTTCGCGATCGCCGTCCGGCGCGAGGTTCCCTCGCGCGCCTTCGCCGAGGCCGTGTTGCGCGAGTGGGAAGGCTGGCAATCCCACCCGAGCTGGTCCACCGGACCAGTGCTCGACACGATTTACTTCGGTGGCGGGACTCCATCGCGGCTCGCGCCGGAGGAACTCACCAGGCTGCTTGATCGCTTCCGGGCGGACCGGGATGTCGCTCCCGGTGCCGAAGTCACCCTCGAAGCGAACCCCGATGACGTGTCGGCCGCGACGGCGGACGCCTGGCTCGCCGCCGGGGTCAATCGGATTTCGCTCGGCGCACAGTCGTTCGCGCCCCGGGTGCTCGAATGGATGCACCGGACCCACGCTGCCTCGCAGAGCGAGGCCGCGGTTCGGACCCTGCGCACTGCGGGCTTTCGCAACCTTTCGCTCGATTTGATCTACGCGCTCCCCGCCGAGCTGGAGCGGGACTGGCCCGCAGACCTGGAGCGCGCTCTCGCGCTCGAGCCCTGCCACCTTTCGCTCTATGCGCTCACCGTGGAGAGCCATACGCCGCTCGGCCGCTGGACCGCCCGGGGCGAAGCAATCCCCGCCGCCGACGAGCGCGCCGCGGACGAATTTCTCCATGGCCACGAGCGGCTCACTCAGGCTGGATTCGAGCACTATGAAGTCTCCAATGCCGCACTGCCCGGATTCCGGGCCCGCCACAATTCGGCCTATTGGCAGCGCAAGCCGTTCATCGGGTTGGGTCCCTCGGCGCACAGCGGATTTGCCGATACGAGGTGCTGGAACGTTCGCGACTGGGAGGAGTATCGCCGCCGGAATGAGCGTGGCCGGCCCGTCCGGGAAGCGTCGGAAACGCTCGGACGGGAACAAGTCATGCTCGAAAACCTCTATCTCGGGTTGCGAACGGACGCCGGGATTCCGGGCTCGAGCGTGCCTGCGGCGGCGGCGCACAGCTGGTTGGGCCAGGGGTGGGCGGCCAACGTCAATGGCCGCCTCAAACTCACTCCCGAGGGGTGGCTCCGGCTCGATGCGCTGGTGGCCAGCCTAACTCATTGCTAGTTTTTCTGTTATGCAGAGCGCTGAAGTCGTGAGCGAGCGCCAGTTCAGGGTCCTCGAAGGCGTCATCCAGATCTACGTCGAAACCGCGCAACCGGCCGGCAGCGAGGCCGTGGCGCGGCGTTCGCGGCTGGGCATCTCTCCCGCCTCGGTCCGGAGCACGATGAGCGAGCTCGAGGCCAAGGGGTTCCTCTTTCACGTGCACACCTCCGGCGGCCGCATCCCCACCGAGCGGGGCTACCGGCTCTACGTCAACCAGCTGATGCGGCCCGCGCCGGTTCCCAAAAGTGCGCGGGTTAGGCTGGAGAGCGAGATCGTCCCCGCCGCGCGCAATCCGATCGAGGAAATCCTGCGGCGCGCCGCCCAGGTGCTCGGGGTGTTGACCCAGGAGCTCGGGGTTGCCCTCGCGCCTACGCTGGACGGCCTGGTCCTCGAGCGGCTGGAGCTGGTGCGGGTGAGCAGCGAGCGCTTGCTGGTGGTGCTCACGCTGCAGAGCGGGCTGGTGCGCACCATCTTCGTCGAGGTTCCCGCGACGGTAGCGCCCGATGCGGTCGAGCACGTTGCCCGCATTCTCAACGAGCGGCTCGCCGGCTTGCCCCTCGGCGAGATCCGCGGCACCCTGCCGGACCGCCTGCGGGATGCCGGAGCGGCCGGTAACGGCGCCGAGCTGCTCAATATCTTCGTCGCTGAGGGAGAAGAGCTCTTCGACCTGGCCGGCGGCGGCGCCGTGGTGCTGGGCAGCGCCCAGCTGCTGGCCGATCAGCCCGAGTTCGCCTCCAACGAGCGGATGCGGCACCTGCTGGACTTGACCGAACGGCGCGACCTGCTGC
>DASYPD010000355.1:0-2089 GCA_036007005.1 Gemmatimonadales bacterium | reverse complement strand
GACGTCAGGTGGGATCGGTTGTTGTACGGGATCCACTCGGTGGAACAATACCTCAGAGCGGTGAGAGGTGAGCGGTGACATCGGTGAGCGGTAAGCGGTGAGCGGTGAGCGGGAGTTCTCCCTGGGTGGAGGGCCGGTAGGCCGGGTCGTGGCCACTGAGCTCAAGCCTTCGACGCCGCACCAGTTCTACTTCTGGACCCGGCGGGACTCGCCCATCGGCATCGGCGCCATCGTGCGAGTCGAAGCCGAGGAACGCACGGTCTTCGGTGTGGTCACCGATGGCTTCGCCTATTCGGACTTGCAGACCCCGATGCACGCTGTGCTTGGCGCGGACGGCGATCCCTCGGGCGTGGAGGAGCCTACGCGGCGGGCCGAGATCCGGCTTTATGCCGCGGCAGTGCTGCGCCATATACCCGAAGAGCCCGTGCAGCCAGTGCCGCTCGGCGCCGTACACCTCGCCAGCGACGCTGATGTGGTGACTGCGCTCCGGATGGACAGCTATACCGCGGGCGATACTCCCACCGGCGTGCCGATAGGCGTCTATGCGGCAGGCGGACTCGAGGCGCCCATCTATCTCGATGCCGATTTCCTGCTCGGTCCTGAGGCGGCCCACCTCAACATCACCGGCGTGTCCGGCCTCGCGACCAAAACGAGCGCGGTGGAGTTCTTCCTGAGCAGCCTCTTCCAGCGCTTTCCGGTGCAGAAGGGCAGCATCGCCGCCGTCTGCTTCAATGTGAAGGGCCCCGATCTCTGCTTCCTCGATCAACCCGGCACGCTCGAGGAGGAAGACCGCCGGCTCTACTCGCGGCTCGGGCTCGCGCCGGTACCGTTCGACCGGGTCAGGTACTACGCGCCCTACAAGCCCGACGGAGTCAACCTGAACACCTTGCGCACCCATGAGGCGCTGGCTGCTAACACGGAGCCGCTGCTCTGGGGCCTGCGCGAAGTGCTCGATTACGCCGAGGTGCTGCTCAATCGGGACGACGTGGACGCCAAGGCAGATGCGTTCATCGATTTTCTGGCGGAGCGGGTGGTCGGCAAGGAGTACGAGGACAACACGCTGCCGCGGAAGTTCAAGGTGCTGAGCTTTGCCGATCTCGACGAGTTTTTCCGGGCGATCTTCACCGTGCTCGAGGAATCCGGGCGGGGCGGGGAAGTCTGGCGCACCCATCACATCGCCACCATCCGGAAGATTCGTAACCGGCTCGGCAACATCAGCACGCGGTCCAAGGGGCTGGTGACCGACGACGGCGAAGTGAACGACCTGCCCTGGGGCAAGTTCGAGGATCGCGGGCTTTACGTGGTGGACGTGGCGGGGCTCGATCCGCTGGCGCAGGACCTGGTGTTCGCGCGGATCGTCTCCAAGCTGCGCGAGCACCTGGAGCGGCGCGACCTCGGTGTCGGGCACGTCGCGGTCTTCGTGGACGAGCTGAACAAGTATGCGCCGGTGGATGGGCCGGACACTTACGTGCGCAAGATGCTGCTCGATATCTCGGAGCGCGGGCGTTACCTCGGCTTGGTGCTCTTCTCGGCGCAGCAGTTCCGCACCCAGGTGCAACGCCGGGTGGTGGGCAATGCCGGGACGACCATTCTGGGCCGCATGGATAGTGACGAGCTGGCGCAACCGGCTTATGGCACGCTGAGCCCCGCAACGCGGGCACGCCTGGCGGCGCTGCCCAAGGGCGAGCTGCTGGTGCGGCATCCGCATTTCACCCATCCGATCTTCGTGCGGTTCCCGCGGCCCGCAGCGCTCTCGGGGCGCGAGGGAATCGAGAAGTTTCCGCCGCGGGCCGAGCTGGGCTTTGCGGAAGCGGTGGCGCGGCGGCTCCGCGCGCTGGACCCGGGCCTGACGACGGTGAAGATCCTCGACGTCATCGGAAACCGCCGGGAGGACGATGTGCGAAAGGCGATGAATGCGACCGTGCGCGCGCGGCCGGAGCAGCCGCTGGCGTTCTTCGTCAAGTGTCTGGGGCGCGAGGTGCGGGTAGAGACGGTGACGCCGAGGGCCGGCGTGCGGCCGATCAGGACGAGCGGGGATCCGTACTAAACCAGCAGGAGAACAGGGGTGAGGTGGCAAGGGCGCAGTGAA
>DASYPD010000354.1:0-3510 GCA_036007005.1 Gemmatimonadales bacterium | reverse complement strand
CGAACGTACTCGAAATCAGAGTGATTACTGCACCCCAGAATGCTCCAAAGATCAGGCCGGCCGCCAACCTGGTAATGAAGGCGAGAGAACCGCTAGCATCTCCCGTCCGGAGCTTTGTTCGAGCCGTATCGATTAGAAATGTCGTGGCAGTTAGAACAAATAGCTCCCACAAACCAGGGAACTCACGTCCCCTTGTCCAGGAAAACCCGAAGGCACCCGCAGCCAATACGACTAGGCACCCGACATATAGATGGATTCCAATACGGCGTTTCATCATCGAGACGGTCGGGAGGGAACCCGAGCCCAAGCTTATCTACCCCACTCTTGATACTCCGCGAAGAACAGTCCTTCCACGAACCGCTCTAACGCCGCGAGCCATTCGATCATGAGCGTCACCTCCCTTCGAGTGTGCTTTCCTCGGGAAGTGGCAGGCCCCGCTATGGCCGCCAGACGCTCCGCTCGATTGTACCCGCTCTACTCCGCTCGTCCTGCCGCGAAGACCGGGGTCCCCTCCCTTTAGTCCGTTCCTTTCCTCAGTGACTTCGGGTTCACCTGCCTACACCAGCGCTGATATCTCTTGTTTACGCCGGCCGGCGTACCTCCGACCAGCGATTGGTCGCATCGAGCACCGCCAGCACCGCCGCCCGCTCCGGACTCTGGCGCACTTCCGCCGTGCCCGTGAGCAGCACCGCATCCCGCCCATTGATCGCCTGCACCGTCGCGAAGACCACCTCGCGATCGAGCGCCTGAATAACCCGCGCGCCCTCGAGCAGCATGCTGCCCTTCGCGAGCATCCGGTCCAGCAGGCTCACCGTCGCCTTGGCGGCCGCCTCCACCCGCCCGCGCATAGTGTCCGCCGCCTCCTCCTCCGCCCCCTCCGTCTTTCCCCCGAAGGCCAGCGATACTTGCACCAGCGAGCGCGCCGGCCGCCGTCCCGGCTGCAGGCTCAATCCCTCGAACAGCACCGTCCGCTGCAGCGATCGTTCTCTGACCGCGTGGCGCTCCAGCGTCTCGATCGGCTTGACGTCCGCGGTCTGCGCGATGCTGATCTTCCTATGATCCACCCGCAAACCGAGTTGCGCCAGTAGCGCGCTCTCGATGTTCCGCACCAGCTGCTTGGCGGGGATCCCCGCCTGCGCCAGCACGTGGACCTCGCTCACCTCGCCGAGCGGCGTCGTCACCACGCGCGCCGAGAGCACCCCCTCGAGCGAGGTGAGCAGGTTTTCCGCTCGCCGCACCCCCCAGGGATCCTGCAGGCTCTCCACCGACCCGGGTACCGCGGGCGGCAAAGGCCGGCCAGGCTCGTTCGGTCGCGACGCTGACGGTCCGCTCACGCATTTCCTTTCCGTTTGATCCGGCTCACCGCTTACCGCTTACCGCTCTCCTAAACCACCGTATTCCGCCCGGACGCCTTCGCGCGGTACAGCGCCCGGTCTGCGTTGACCAGCAGATCTCCGCCCGCCGGATGCTCCGGATCGAATTCGGCGATCCCGACGCTCACCGTCACGGCGCCGAGCGGATAACCCAGCCTGCGTCCCACATTCTCGATCCCCTCGCGCAGCGCCTCGGCCACCCGTTCCGCCCCGTCCTGCTGCGTCCGGGTCAGGATCACCACGAATTCATCCCCACCGTAGCGCGCGGCCAGGTCCGAGGCGCGCACCGCCGCCCGTACCTCCGCCGCGACCGCCTTGAGCACCTCGTTGCCAGCCTCGTGCCCGTAGGCGTCGTTGATCTCCTTCAAGCGATCGAGATCGAGGAACAAGACCGTGAAGCGTTCCCCGCTCCGTTTACTGCGCTCCACTTCCTGGGTGAGCCGATCCCGTAACACGCGGAAGGTGGCCAGTCCCGTCAACAGATCGGTCGCCGCCTCGCGCTGACTCTCATCCGCCCGGCGCTCCTGGTAGGGCGTGCACTGCTTCATGCTGGCGCGCCCCAGCGCCGCCGCCTCCGCGAACTCTCTGCAGGTGTCGTAACCGCACGCCCGGCAGTCCCAGGGACGCCCGTTCGGACCCAGTCCAACCGTCTTCAAAACCTGTTGGACTGCCGCGGCATCGGCGACCTGGCGCCGCGGCTTGATATCGAACACCGCGCCAATACTTGCAACGACACCGGGCTCCACCACGGGCGCCAAACTCCTGGGCGGCTCGCTGCTTTGCACCACGCTGCGGCGCCAGTAGAGCTCCTCCCGCGGCCCCGAGAGCGGATGGTCCAGGGCGCCCTCTGACGCCAGAATATCCACGAAGCCCAGCTCCACCCTATCCACCGCCACCGCGCGGTGCAGCGCCGGCAGCGTGCTCAAGCCGCGGAGTTTCTGGAACCGCTTGCTCGTCTGGCTCAGCTCCTCGAGCAGCTTGAGCGGCATCCCGCCCGCCGCGCTGAGGTGGCGTCGCCGCTCCTGTGGCAACCGCGCGAACACCGTCGGCTGCGCCGCCGCCGTCACCCCGCGGAGCCGCAGCAATTCACTCAGGTCCTCAAAGGTGATCCAGGCATCCAGCTCCGGCGCGCCCGGCGAGGAGCTGAGCCCCGCATAGACCACCTTCACGGCATCGCCGTAGAGCGAGCGCAGGTATCTCGCTTCCGCCACCGGCGGCGTCGCCACCGGCGCCAGATAGGGCACCAGCTCGGGATAGCCAGCGCGGATCGCCTCCACCACCACCGGATCGGTCGAGCGGATCAGCGTCCCGTAGGTGTTGCTGCGCCAGAGCCGGAGATACTCGTTCGCCACCAGCTCGTCACCGATCACCCCGCGCGACACCACCCGGAAGCCCGCCGCATAACACGCGTTCACCACCTGCTCCGGCAGCACCGGGTAGAAGTGCGCGGCGCTCTCCGTTCCCAGGATCAGCACGCCGGTTCCCTCGGCGGCGATCGCCACGGCACGCCCCAGCTCCCCCGATACCTGCACGGCATCGTGGGGACACTCGGGCACGCACAACCCGCAGCGGATGCACGTCTCGTCGATCACGCGGACCATTGACGCGTCCGGCGCAACCGCGATCGCATTGGTCGGGCAGACCCGAACGCAAGCCAGGCACGCGACGCAAGCGTCGCTGTCGATTACAAAATTCATGCGGTCGGTAGTCTCAACATTGCCGCTGGCCTCTGCATTGTCAAGCGGCTCCGGTGACTCAAGTTATGACAGCTCCATAAGTTACGTGAGCTTGAATTCCTTGATTTTCCGGTACAGCGTGCGCTCACCGATCCCCAGCTTCGCGGCTGCTTGCCGTCTATTTCCTTGACACTCGCGAAGGGCTGCGCTGATCGTGGCCTTTTCTACTTCAGCCATTGTCATGCCAGGGCGATATAGCACCTCCTGCGGGGGTTGGACCCCCTCGGGCTCCAGGACGATGGGGGAGATGGCACTCTCCGGCACTTCGATGAGCTGAACCCTTCCTGGCCGCTCGTCGAGCCTGCGGCGGAGCTCCTCAACCTGCATTCGGAGGTCCATAAGACCCCGCAGGATGAACTCCACTTCCTGAGTCCCGATCACGCCGCCGGGCTGACCGCCCG
>DASYPD010000353.1:0-7217 GCA_036007005.1 Gemmatimonadales bacterium | reverse complement strand
CGGGAAGAAGAGGCGCTGAGTAGGAGTCAGGAGTCAGGGATCAGGAAACACCCCGGGGGCCGATGGCTCGGCCCCCGTTGTGTCCCATCTCTCACCCCTCAATCCTGAATCCTATCTTACATAAACCGCGCCAATCATCGTGCCGTTGTTGTAGCCATTACCGACGCCGTGCACCGTGCACAGGTAGTTGTAGTCGCCGGCGCTGGGGAAGGTGACGACCAGGGTCTTGGGTGGATAGCTGACCGGGGCTTCCGGCGAAAATGACGTCGAGCCCGTCGGTGTGACGCTGTGGCCGTCGACCCCGATCCAGGTCCAGGTCACCGTTCCGCCCGCCGCGAGCAGAGTGCTGTTCGGCGAGAAGAAATCGTCTCTGACCTCTACACTCGCGGTCTGGGCCGGCGTTCCGCCGGGCTGGGTGGGGGGATTCTGATTCCCGGGCTTGTTTCCCCCGCCATCGTACCCGTTATCCGTAGTGCCTCCGTAGCTGCAGCCGAGCGCGGCCGCGAGCGCTGCCCCCAAGGCGATCAGTCCAACTCGATTCATGCGTCCCCCTGTCCCCGGCATGAAGGATGTCCCACGGCATCGGGCGTGCCCGTATGCCGGGCCGCCTAACTCATTGCGTCCCAACAGGCGGCCCCCGCTTCCGGAGTGAGCTGTGTCAGGGTGACGCCGCTCTCTGATGGGCCTCGTGTCGAAGCGACACGGCCGCCGGTGTATGTTGGGGGTCGTCTTTCCCGGAGGTCTTATGGCGAAGACCCGTGACCAGCGTCCTCGGATCCGGCTTACGGCGCTCTCCCACGGCGCGGGTTGAGCCTGCAAGCTCGGAAGCGCCGAGTTGGCGCAGGTGCTGCGCCATTTGCCCCGGATCGAGGATGCCAACGTGCTGGTCGACGCCGCGACGCGCGACGACGCCGCGGTGTATCGCGTGGCGCCGGACCGCGCGCTCGTCGCCACCGTGGATTTCTTCACGCCGATCGTGGACGATGCGGCGAGCTGGGGCGCCATCGCCGCGGCGAATGCGCTCTCCGATGTCTACGCGATGGGAGCGCGGCCACTCTTTGCCTTGAACCTGGTGGGATGGCCGCGCGAGAAGCTCTCCCTCGATCTCCTCGGCGAGGTCTTGAGAGGCGCGGCGGACGTCACCCGTCGTGCAGCCTGCCTCATGCTCGGAGGGCACTCGATCGATGACCCGGAGCCCAAGTTCGGGCTCGTTGTGCTGGGCGAGGTGCATCCGGACCGCATGCTCACCAACGCGACGGCGCAGCCCGGGGACCGGCTGGTGCTCACCAAGCCGCTCGGCACGGGAATCCTGACGACCGCGCTCAAGCGCGATCTGCTGGATGAAGCCGCGCTCGAGCCCGCGGTACGGAGCATGACGACGCTCAACGAGGGTGCGGCCCGCGCGGCGCTCGCGGCAGGCGTGCGCTGCGCCACCGACATCACCGGCTTCGGTTTGCTGGGCCATCTGCGCAACATTCTCGCGGCCAGCGGCGTCGGGGCGCGGATCGAATTCGCAAAGCTGCCGGTGCTGGACCGAGCGCTCGCGCTGGCCGGCCAGGGAGCTGTGCCGGGCGGTACCCGGCGAAATTACGAGGCCGCCCTGGTCGAGTGGCCCGCCGATTTGAGCGAGGCAGAGCGCCTGATCATGGTCGACGCGCAGACCTCTGGCGGGTTATTGCTCGCGGTTGCACCGCAGCGGCTCGGGAGCTTGCTCGCGGGCCTGCGTGAGGACGCGACGCCCGCGGCGGCGGTGATCGGTGAGATCCTGCCCGAGGCGGGCGTGCTTCGGGTCGTGCGCGGATAGGAGAAACATGGGCCGAGTGCGCTGGACCCCGGATCGCATGGAGCAACTCGAGCGCGCGGCGCGGCTCGGCCGCCGGGTGGTGCTCCGCCGTAGAGGCACCGAATACGTGGTGGTGGCGCGGCGCGTTTTTCAGGAAGGCCGCCGCGACGCGCTCGTGGCGCTGCTGCCCACCACCGGCGAAGAGCTGCGCTTCAACCTCGAGGAGCTGGACGAATTTCACGTGCTGCCGTGAGGCCCCCCCCCACCGTCGTGCATCTCGATGAGAGCTGCCTCGGCAACGGGCGGGACATCCCCGCGCCGGGCGGTGCGGGCGGCTTCATCGAGGTTCGCACCAGAAAAGGCATCGAGCGGTGGGATTTCTTCGTGCATTCACCCGATACCACGAACAATAAGATGGCGCTGGCCGGTGCCATCGGCGTGCTGCAGCTGCTGGGGCGCAAGGGTGCCCGGCTCACGCTGCTGCTGATCTCCGATTCGGAATACCTGGTGCGTGGAGTACGTGAATGGCTGCCCGCGTGGATCGGCCGGGGATGGAAGCGCAAGGGCGGCGAGATCGAAAACCTCGATTTGTGGCGCGCGCTCGCCCAGTCGCTGGCGCTGCACGACACCCAGCTGGCCTGGGTCCGTGGTCACAATGGACATCCCAAGAACGAGTACGCGAATGACCTCGCGGTCCAGGCCGCGCGCGAGCAGGAAACTTCCCCCGGGATCGTTCCGTCCGGCTTTGCCGCGTGGCTCGACGCCAAGCGCGCGGCGGGCCAGTACCTCGACTATGATCCGGATGTGGCCTTCGCCGGGCTGGAGCAACGCCTGTCGGAAGGCGAGCGGGTTCCCCTCGATCTGGACGCCGTCGTTCCCCTGGGAGGCTGAGCATGGATGAGCTCACCCGCTTCGCGCAGCGGCTCGTCGAACGGCTCTCCGCACGAGCTGAAGGAGCAGAACGACCGGTGTCTGTCGCTGAGCTGCGCGGGAAAGTGCTGCCCTATCGGGCCCAGCGCCGGGCCCTCGGACTCGACAGCGCGGAGGATTACGAAACCGTGCTGCTGCGCCTGGTTGCCGAAGAGCGCGGGATCGTGAAGACCGTTCCCGCCTCCGCCGCCGAGCGCGCGCGCGCCGAGCTCGCGCAGCCCAATCCGGATCTCTCGGTGCTCGGCGAGCTCGCCGACGCGACGCTCCAGCTCACAGAGCAGATTCCTTCGGCTGCTTCGCAGCCGCGGAATGCGGAGGAGAAGGCTGCGGAAGCCAAGCTGCCGATCTCCGAGCTGTGTCCCCATTGCGAGACGCCGATTCCGACGGGCCGACCCGTGACCTTCTGTCCCTGGTGCGGTGAGCGCTTGGTTCCCTTGACCTGCACTCGCTGCGGGACCCAGCTAGAGCCCGAGTGGCGGCATTGTATCACCTGCGGACTGGCCGTGCAGGATCCCTTCCGCACCTCCTGAGTTCACTCAGCGCATGGCCTCCCGTCCCGACATCGTTTTTCTCTCCGGCGTCCGCACCGGTTTCGGCAGTTTCGGCGGCGCGCTCAAGGAGCTCTCCGCAACCGACCTTGGCACCGTCGCGGCGAAGGCCGCGCTGGCACGGGCGGGCATCGAGCCCGCCGAGGTGAATCACGTGGTGGTGGGCAACGCCATGCAGACCTCCGCCGATGCCGCGTATATCGCGCGGCATGTCGGCCTGCGTGCGGGCTGCCCGATCGAAACGCCGGCGCTTACCGTGAACCGGCTCTGCGGCTCGGGCTTCGAGGCGATCGTCCAGGGTGCCCACCAGATCCTGCTGGGGGAATCCCGGGTGGTGCTGGCGGCGGGAACGGAATCGATGAGCCAGGCGCCTCACGTGGTGCGCGGGTTACGCTGGGGTACCAGGCTCGGCGTGTCGCCGCCGCTGGAGGACTCGCTCTGGCAGGGGCTCACCGACCGGCACTGCGACTGTCCCATGGGGATCACCGCGGAAAATCTCGCGCTCCAATACGGAATCTCTCGCGCCGAAACCGATGCATACGCGCTGCGCAGCCAGCAGGCGGCCCAAGCCGCATGGGCGACGGGCTGCTTGCAGGATGAGCTCTGCCCCGTACCGCTCAAGAGTCGCAAGGGCAAGGAACCCGAGCCGTGGGCTCTCGATGAGCATATGCGTCCGGAGACCAGCGCGGAGGGACTGGCCAAGCTCCCGCCGGTCTTCAAGCCGGACGGCGTCGTGACGGCGGGCAATGCCTCGGGGATCAGCGACGGCGCGGCGGCCTGTGTCGTCGCTTCCGCCGATTTCGCGCGCGAGCGCGGGTGGCGGTCCCTGGGCCGGCTCGTCGCCTGGGGTGTCGGGGGGGTGGACCCGACGATCATGGGGATCGGTCCCGCGCCGGCAGCACGCCAGGCCCTCGAGCGCGCCGGCCTCAGCCTGGCGCAGATGGACCGGGTGGAAATCAACGAAGCCTTCGCCGCCCAGTACCTGGCGGTCGAGAAGGAGCTGGGCCTCGACCGCGCCAAGACCAACGTCGAAGGCGGCGCGATCGCGCTGGGCCATCCGCTCGGCGCGAGTGGAGCCCGGATCACCGTCCACCTGCTCCACACGCTCCGCCGCCTCGGCATGCGCTACGGGCTCGGCAGCGCCTGCATCGGTGGAGGACAGGGCATCGCGGTGATCATCGAAGCAGCTCCGCAGTAGGAGGATTCATGGAATGGCTGCTGGCTCCGCCGCTCGCGTTCATGCTGTACGTGTTCGCGAGCTTGCGTATCCTCAAGCAATACGAGCGCGGAGTGGTGTTTTTCCTGGGCCGCTACACCGCGACCAGGGGTCCCGGGCTGATCTTCGTGCCGCGCGGCCTCGCGCAGATGAAGCGGGTTTCGATGCGCATCGTGGCGATGGACATCCCGGCGCAAGACGTCATCACCCGCGACAACATCTCGGTGAAGGTCAACGCCGTGCTCTATTTTCGCGTGCTGGAGCCGTCGCTCGCCATCATCGAGATTCAGGATTACCTCTACGCGACGGGACAGCTCGCGCAGACCACCTTGCTCTCCGTCCTGGGCCAGGTCGAGCTCGACGAGCTGCTCGCGGACCGGAAGAAGGTCAACGAAATCCTGAAACAGATCATCGACGAGCGCACCGATTTCTGGGGGATCGAGGTGTCCGCGGTCGAGATCAAGGATGTGCTGCTGCCCGATGGGATGCGGCGCGCCATCGCGCGGCAGGCGGAAGCCGAGCGCGAGCGGCGGGCCAAGGTGATCAGCGCGCAGGGCGAGTTGCAGGCGTCGGAGACCCTGGCGCAGGCGGCGCGCATGCTGCAGAGTCAGCCCGCCTCGATCCAGCTGCGCTACTTGCAGACCCTGACCGAGATCGCCGCCGAGAACAATTCGACCACGATCTTTCCCATTCCTATCGATCTCTTCAAAGTTTTCTTTCAGCGTGCCGACGACGCGATGGCCGCCCCACATCCCCTGGCGGCGCCCGCTGCGCTGCCGGTGGAGGGCGGAGCCGGCGCGCTCCCCGCATCCGATCCAGCGGAGCAGCTGCGCCAGCTGCTCGCGGCCCAGCGCGAGCGGAAAAGCGAGTGAGATGGGGGAGCTGATTCCCGGAAAGATCGACCGCGCCGCGCTGGAGAAGATCATGCAGCGCGCGGCCGAGCTGCAGGCCGCGGAAGCGGACGTGGGCGAAGGTCTCACGCCCGACGAGGTGCTCGCGCTCGGAAGGGAAGTCGGCATTCCCGGGCGCTATCTGCAACAGGCGATGCTCGAGCAGGTCACGGCCATCGTCGTGCCGCCCCAGACCGGTCTCGCGGGCCACCTGATCGGCCCGGCTCACGTCACGGCACAGCGCGTCGTCGTCGGTGATCCGGAGGACGCGGCGCGCGCCCTGATCTCCTGGTTCGATGCGAACGAGCTGCTCGTCGTCCTGCGCCAGCAGCCCGGGCGGCTCACCTTCGAGCCGCTGGGCGGCATGCAGGCGGCGCTTCGCCGGGGCAGCGCCGCCTTCAGTACCTCGAAGCCCAGGTTCATGCTGGCTCGCGTCACGCAGGTCAGCGCCAGCTTCAACCGGCTCGAGGCGGGATACTGTCACGTCACGCTGACGGCAGATCTCCACCAGGCGCGCGGGGCCTACCTCGGCGGTGCGGTGGCCAGCGGCTCGCTCGGGGTTGTCGGGGCGATCGTGCTCGCGGCCCTGAGTCCCTTCTGGGTCGTGACCCTCCCGCCACTGCTGGTGGGTGGTGCGCTCGGCTGGTACGCCCTCAAGCGGTTCCGACCCCTCGCCGAGCGCGCCCTGCTCGGCCTGGAGCGCGCCTTGGATTACCTGGAGCGAGGCGGTATCAAGCCAGGACATCAGATCCCGCCGCGTTCCGGCGGGCTGCTCGAGACCCTGGCGGGCGAGCTGCGCAAGGTGATCGCCGCGTCGAGCGAGCGGCGAGGCCGATGAGCATCCGGACGGTCGGCGTGCTCGGCTGCGGCCTGATGGGCAGCGGGATCGCCCAGGTATCGGCGGTGGCGGGTTATGCCGTGAGCGTCAGGGATCTCAGTGACGAACTGCTGGCCCGTGGCCGGGTGACGATCGACGCGTCGCTCGGCAGATTCGTGGAGAAAGGCAAACTAGAACCTGCGGCGCGCGCAGCGGCCCTCGAGCGGCTGCGCTTCACCACCGCCCTGGAAGAGCTTACCGGCTGCGATCTCATTGTCGAGGCGGTCACCGAAGAGCTGGAACTCAAGAACACCTTGTGGGTCGCGCTCGACCGGCTTTGCCCACCGCACACGCTCTTTGCGTCGAACACCTCGAGCCTGTCCATCATGGCGATGGCTCGCGTGACCACCCGGCAGGATCGCTTCCTGGGACTCCACTTCTTCAATCCCGTGCCGCTGATGCCGCTCGTCGAGGTGGTGCGTACCATCGCCACCAGTAGCGCAACGCTCGCGACGGCGACGCAGTTTGTGCGCAGTCTCGGCAAGGAGCCCATCGCCGCGCCGGACACGGCCGGGTTTATCGTGAACCTGCTGCTGATTCCCTACCTGCTCGATGCGGTGCGCGCGGTGGAACGCGGCGTCGCTTCGGTTCAGGACATCGACTTGGGGATGAAGCTGGGTTGCGGGCATCCGATGGGGCCGCTCACCCTGCTCGATTTCGTGGGGCTCGACACCTCGCTCAAGGTGGGCGAAATCCTCTATGAGGAGTACCGCGAGGCCCGTTATGCTCCGCCGCCGCTCCTCAAACGCCTGGTGCTGGCGGGCTGGCTGGGGAAGAAGAGTGGCAAGGGGTTCTACGACTACACCCGGACGCCGCCGCAGCCGAGCGACCTCTTGTGACGGGCAATAGCGCGAACTGTGACCAGTTACCAGTGACCGGTGGGTCGCGGAAAGTACCGCTCACTGGTTACCGGTCACTGGTCACGCTGCTGCTCCTGGCTGGTTCCTGCCGGGCCACCACCACCAGGCCCAGC
>DASYPD010000352.1:0-7025 GCA_036007005.1 Gemmatimonadales bacterium | reverse complement strand
CGACTACGGCGCCCAGCAAGCCGCCGGTCCTCGCGGCGCCCAACAAGGAATGGCTCGCGAATGGATGGTACACGCTGGGACTCGGCTACGCGTTCAGCCGGCCATTTTGACGCGGTGAGCGGTGACCAGTGACCGGTGAAGGGGAGCTTCCCTGCGAACGATGCTAGTTACCCTGACGAGGACCGTCGGTTTCCGCGCGACGCACCGGTACTGGATTCCGGAGTGGAGCGCCGAGCGGAACCGGGAAAAGTTCGGCCGCGCCACGGAGGAGCATGCGCACCAGTACCGCTGTGCGGTGAAGGTGAGCGGAGCAGCGGATCCGGAGACGGATATGATCGTGGATCTACCCGCCCTGGACCGCATCCTTCAGGAAGAAGTGGTCGCTCGTTTCGGAGGGAAGTTTCTGAACCACGATGCTCCCGAATTTGCGCAAGGCGGCATGCTGCCGAGCTGCGAGGCACTCGCACGCCTCTGCTTCAGCAGAATCGCGGCACGCGTGCCGGAGGGAATCACGCTGCAAGGAGTCCGCATCGCGGAGGATGCGGAGTTGTCTGCGGAGTGTACCGCAGAGAGTGGCCAGTGACCCGTGACCAGTGACCAGTCCCCGCCCACCCCGCCTCCCGTGCGTCCCGCCAAGCGCGGCGGGCGGATGGCTGATCAGGCGGCGGTGGAGGAGGTCCCCGTCTGGCTGGAAGTCAACGGCAATCCGGCCGTCACCTGGATGTGCACCCCCGATCTGCTCGAGGAGCTGGCGGTGGGGTGGCTGGCGGGCGAGGGCTTTATCGAGGAGATTGAGCAGCTCCACCTTCGCCCCTGTGCGACCGATCTGGGTTTCTGGGCTGAGATTCCTCCCGAGCGGGTGGAAAAGGTTCGGGCCGAGGGACGGCGCAGCGTGTTAGCATCCGGCTGCGGCGCCGTGAACATTTACCTGACGGAGCCCGCCACGCTTCGGGCGGAAGCCCCCCGCGGCGAGCCCCCTCCCCTGGAGCAGCTGCGCGCCCTGTTCAAGGCCCTCTTCGCACGGGGAGAGCGCTACCGCGATACGGGGGGGATCCACGCGGCGGCTCTCAGCGACGGCAGCGAGCTGCTGGCCCACGCGGAAGACATCGGCCGGCATAACGCGGTGGACAAGGTCATCGGCGCGATGGTCCTGGCGCGGCGGCCGCTCGCCGGGCTCGGCCTTCTGGTCACCGGACGGATCTCCGCGGAGCTGGCCGCGAAGGCGGGACGAGCGGGGCTCGCCTGGGTCGCGACGCCGTCGGTGCCCTCGACGATGGCGGTGGAGATCGCGGCGCGCACCGGAATGACGCTGATTGGGCGCGCCGTGAGCGGTACGCCACATTATCATCGCGGTGAGCGGTGAGCCGCACTCGGGATGCGGTCGGCGGGGCGATCATTGCGGGCGGGGCGGCGACCCGGATGGGGGGCGCTCCGAAGGGCTTGCTCGAGGTCGGGGGCAAGCGCATCCTCGACCGGCTGGTCGAGGTCTTCGTTGACGCCCTGGGCATGCTTCCGCTGCTGGTGGCGAATGCGCCGGACGCAGCGAGCTGGCGGCCGGATCTGCGAGTGGTTGGGGATCAGCGCCCGGGTGGTACCCTGGCGGGGCTGCTGACGGCGGTCCGCGAAGCCCCCGCCCCAGTCGTCGCGGTCGCGTGGGACATGCCCTTTGTCCCCGCGGCGCTGATCCGCGAGCTGGCCGCGGGACTCGCGGACGTCGACGTCTGCCTTCCGGCGAGCGGCGGCCGCCGGGGGATGGAGCCGCTTTGTGCCGCGTACGGCCCCCTCACCGGGCCGGCGATGGCGGACGCGCTCGATCGGGGCGATCTTCGGGCGATCGCGTTTCATGCCGCCGTGCGGGTCAGGGTGCTGCCCGAGGCGACGGTAGCGCGGTTTGGCGCACCGGAGCGACTGTTCTTCAATGTCAATACCGCGGACGACCTTGTCCGGGCGAACGGGATGGCGCCGCCATGAGAATCGTCTCGATCATCGGTCATAAGAACGCGGGGAAGACGACGCTGGTCTGCGCGCTCGCGCACGAGTTCAAGCGGCAGAAACGGCGGGTGGGCACCATCAAGCACGCCTCCCACCCGATCGAAGTGGACCGCTCCGGCACCGATTCCTGGCGGCACTTTCACGAGGGAAGGGCCGATGGCGTGGTGGTGGCCTCCCCCGATCTGCGCGTTTCCTTCGAGCGCCGCGGCGACGAAGCGGGGCCCGAGGAGCTGGCGCGGCGCTATTACGCCGATATGGATGTCGTGATCGTCGAGGGCTTCAAGACCGCGCCCATTCCCAAGATCGAGGTGTTCCGGAAAGAAGTTGCCAAGACACCGCTCTTCGATCCGGAGGCCGAAAACGCCAGCGAATGGCTCGCCATCATTACCGATGACCATCGCTATACCGCGCCCTGCCGGGTACTGCACTTCTCCGACACCATGTGGCTCACCGTGCTGACCGCGATGGTCATGGAGCAGGCGAAGAAACTGCAGCCGTGATCGCGCCGCTTGCGCCGGCCGACGCGGCGCGCCGCATCCTCGCCGAAGTGCGCCGGCAGCCCCCGCTCCGCATCCCGCTCGATGACGCCCTCGGCTCGGTGCTCGCCGACGCCGCGGTCAGTCCCCTCGACATTCCCCCGTGGACCAATTCCGCCATGGACGGCTACGCCGCGCGCGCCGCGGACGTGCGGGGCGCTCGCCGGGAAGCTCCCAAACGACTGCGGGTGATCGAGGTGCTGCCGGCCGGCCGCTTTCCTTCGCTTCCCATCGAGACCGGCGAATGCGCCCGCATCTTCACCGGCGCCCCGCTGCCCGAGGGCGCGGATTCCGTGATTCGGCAGGAAGACACCGATCTAGGGGTCAGGGGTCAGGGGGTAGGGGTTGCGGGGGGGGAGGTGCGAATCCTCAACGATCGGGATTGCGGCGTGAACATTAGGAGGGTCGGAGAGGACATTCGGAAAGGCCAGCTGGTGCTCGCCGAGGGCACCGAGCTTGGCCCCGCGCAGCTCGGCGTGCTGGCCTCCCTCGCCGTGGCACACCCCGTGGTCTATCGGCGGCCGCGGGTGGGCATCTTGGGCGGCGGCGATGAAATCGTGGACGTGGATCAGCCGGAAGAGATCCTCTCAGGCCGCAAAGTCGCGAGCTCCAACACCCACACCTTGCTGGCACTGGTCCGTCAGGCCGGTGGGGAGCCGGTCAATCTCGGCATCGCGGCCGACACGCCGGACAGCATCAAAGAGCGCCTGGCGGGCGCAGGGGATTGCGATCTCCTGGTCACCAGCGCGGGAATCAGCGTCGGCGAGCACGATTATCTGCGCGCCGTGCTCGAGGAGCTGGGCGCGGAGCTCCGGTTTTGGAAGCTCCGGATGCGCCCCGGCGCGCCGGTCGGGTTTGGCGTGTTAGGCAGCACGCCCTGGATCGGGCTGCCCGGCAACCCGGTGAGCACCATGGTGACCTTCGAGCTCTTCGTGCGGCCCGCGATCCGCAAGATGATGGGCCATCCCCTGCCCTTCCGCGGGGTGGTAGCGGTGCGCGTGGCGGAGCCGATCAGGCTGGGGCCCAAGCTGCAGCATTTCCTGCGGGCGGTGGTGACTCCGAGTCATCGCGAGCGCAGCGAAGCGATCTACGACGCGCGACTCACCGGCCCGCAGGGCTCCGGCATTCTCACCTCGATGGTGAAGGCGAATGCCCTGTTGATCATCCCGGAAGGGCAGCACGAAACCCAGGAAGGCGCCCTCGCGAGCGCCCTCGTGCTGGATGATCCGCGGCATGTCAGTGAGCCGCCGTGGTAGATCCGCCGACCGCCGCGGCCCGCGCCCGGAAGGCCGGATCGACCGCCTGCCACCGCTCGGCCACGACGCCGTACTTCAGGTCAGCCGGAGCCCGAAGGGTTAGAGTAGCTCATTGATGCGCCGCGCGCGGGCAATGCTGCTGAGTCAGCCCGGGATGCCGCTGCAAGTCGGAGAGGTGAGCCTGCGCGATCCGGGCCCCGAAGAGGTGCTGGTCAGAGTCACGGCCTGCGCCGTCTGCCGCACCGACCTGCACGTCGTGGACGGAGATCTGCCCCATCCCAAGCTACCCCTGGTTCCCGGCCACGAAATCGTCGGCACCATCGCAGCCGCAGGCGAGGCAGTGACTTTGCGGCTCGGTGCGCGGGTCGGAATTCCGTGGCTGGGATGGACCTGCGGGGCATGCGAGTGGTGCGCAACGGGACGGGAAAACCTCTGCCCTGACGCGCGCTTCACGGGGTATCAGATCGACGGCGGCTATGCCGAATACGCGCTGGCGGATGCGCGCTACTGCCTGTCGCTGCCTCCGGGCGGCGAGGACGTCGAGGTCGCGCCCCTGCTCTGCGCGGGGCTGATCGGCTACCGGGCGTATCGTGCGGCGGGAGAGGGCGAGCGGCTCGGACTCTACGGCTTCGGTGCGGCGGCGCACCTGATCGCGCAGGTAGCGGTCGCGGAGGGTCGCTCGGTCTATGCCTTTACGCGCCCCGGTGACAACACGACGCAGGCCTTCGCCCGCGAGCTCGGCGCCGCCTGGGCGGGCGGATCGGACCAGTCTCCTCCTGAGCCCTTGCACGCCGCGATCATCTTCGCCCCGGTAGGCGCGCTGGTGCCGGTCGCGCTCCGCGCGACCCGCCCGGGCGGCAGCGTGGTCTGCGCGGGCATCCACATGAGCGACATTCCGGCCTTTCCCTATCAGATCCTGTGGGGCGAGCGCTCGATTCGCTCGGTCGCCAACCTCACCCGGCAGGACGGCAGGGACTTTCTGCAGCTCGCGGCTCGCCTCCCGCTCCGCACGAGCATCCGAACCTATTCCCTGCAAGCGGCCAATGAAGCGCTTGACGACCTGCGCGCCGGCCGGGTGCACGGGGCCGCGGTGCTGGTCCCCTAGTCATTGCGAGGAGCCGAAAGGCGACGAAGCAATCCAGATCGCGCCGGCCCGCGTCGCGGCCTCGCGATGACTTCTGCAGAGCCTACCCCGGGCCCCGCAGGCTACTGAAGAGATGGCCGAGATCGAGGTTCCGGCTCTGGGAATGGATCTCCTGCTGGACGCGAGGCAGCAGGTCTTCCGCCTCAGCGCGGAAGCGCTCGAAGAGCGCACGAAGATCCGCCTGGGACAGCCGTCTGCCCTGCGCGTAGTACTGCCGGGCCGCGTGGCCCAGGGCGTACGTGGTCACGAAGGAAAGTCCCGCGCCGGTAGCGAGTCCCGCCGTGCCTCCCACGACCCCGCCGAGCACCCGGCCGAAGATTCCCTTTCCCAACCCGCTGATGATCCGGCGCGCGGCGCCGTCCAGCACCTGGCCCGCGGCACCGATCCCCAGCACGCCCAGCAGATCTTTGATCTGTGCCGCATCGAGCTTCTGGCCGTAGTCGGCGCCGATGCGATAGACCAGGCGCAGCTGGATGGGGATAATGGCGAGCGAGGCGATCTGCTGCGGCAGCAGCTCGAGCGCTCCCGCCAAGAGCGCCTGCTGCCGAATCATCGCTTCGAGGGCGGTATCGTGGGAGACGGCGGGGATCCCCGCCTGCGAGGGCCGCGGCGTTTCCTTCTCCTGCTCGCGCGCGGCAGCCGGCGTCGGCCCGGCCAGCGGCGCACCCGCGAGGGACTCGGCCTCCTGATGGAGTTCCCGCAGCCCGTCGGGCCCGAGCTCGAGCGCGCCCTGCAGGTCGGCGAGAAAGGCGCGCTCCCGCTCATTGGCCAGGCCGTCGGCATACACCATGGCGACGGCCAGCTCATAGGCGGTACGTCGGGCGTCCGGCGTGGTGAGCTGCCGGGCTAGCTCGGCAAGCGTCAGCTCATGGCGCTCGACTCGCGCCAGCAGTGCCGCCCCGTCCGCGCCGCCCAGCTGCGCGGTGATCCGGGCAAATTGGGTTTGTTCCTCCGGGGTGCGCTCACCATCGGACAGCGCAGCGAGGAGGCAGATCGCGAGAGTGGGGTTGTCGTTGGGCATTGCGTTTGGCTATCGGCTATTGGGCTATTGGGGAAGGTAGTAAGCCAATAGCCAGTCCAGTAGCCAGTAGCCTGCTCCGGCGCTAGTTTTTACCGAGAAGGGGAGTAGCTCATCCGTCACGTGACGGACCGCGGAATCGTCAACACTGCCGGCCTGTGCCGGCCCGGTTCCCGGGGCTCTGGAGGGCCGATCCTCCGGTTCAGAGCGAGACCTTCGTCGCCCGCTGCAGGCGGAGACGAAGGCTCGCCTTTTTTCGTTGGGGGAGACTGCGATGCCGTACCACAGCCCCGGGGTCTGGATCGGGTTCACCGGCCTGGTCCTCGCCCTCCTCGCGGTGGACCTGGGGATGCTCAACCGCCGCGCGCATGCGCTCAGCGTCAGGGAGGCGAGCTTATGGAGTGCCGGGTTAGGTTTGCTGGCGCTCGGCTTCGGGGCCTTCCTCTGGGCGACGGAGGGCTCCCATCGCGCCCTGGAGTATTACACCGGCTATCTGATCGAGCTGTCGCTCAGCGTCGACAATCTTTTCGTTTTCCTGCTGATCTTCCAGTATTTCGCCGTGCCGGCGGAGCTGCAGCCCCGGGTGCTCAAGTGGGGCATCATCGGGGCGATCCTGCTGCGCGGGATCATGATCGGGCTGGGCGGCGTGCTGCTGGCCCGCTTCAGCTGGATCACCTACCTCTTCGGGGCCGTGCTGCTGCTCAGTGGGATCCGCTTCTCCCAGAGCGGCATCGGCGACCGCATTGAGCCGGAGCGCAATCCGCTGGTCCGGCTGGCGCGACGGGTGCTTCCCTTCGGCGACGCCTACGAGGCCGATCATTTTTTTGTGCGGCAGCCGCCTTCCCGCTGGCTGGCGACACCGCTCTTCCTGGTCGTTCTCGTCGTGGAGTGGAGCGATCTCGTCTTCGCGGTGGACAGCATTCCCGCCATCTTCGCGATTACCCGCGACCCGTTCATCGTCTACAGCTCGAACGTCTTCGCGATCCTCGGGTTGCGCGCCCTCTATTTCGTGCTGGCGAGCGCGATGGATCGCTTCGTGTATCTCAAGCCGGCAGTGGCGGCCATTCTGATTTTCGTCG
>DASYPD010000351.1:0-2590 GCA_036007005.1 Gemmatimonadales bacterium | reverse complement strand
GTGGTCGTTGGCCGGTCCCCGCGCACCCGGCCGACTGGAGCCTCGGCTATCTGTTCCTCGGCGTGTTGGGCGGCATCCTCCTCGCCGCGCTGGGCCGGACCTGGGCGTTCGTGCCGCTCGGCACCCTATGGACCTTGCTCGCCGGACTCGCTGGTGCGCTCCTCGCCTGGTTCTGGACCTTCAGTCATCACTGGGCGACCTGGCGCAACGAAAATCTCTTTCTCTTCAATCTGCTGGCGTTCGGGCTGGCGGTTGTGTTGCCGAGCGCCGCGCGGGGGAAGCCCTGGGCGCGTCGGCCCGCGCAAGCACTCGCGCTCGCTGTGCTGGCCCTGGGAGTGTTGGGATTGCTGCTCAAGGCGCTGCCCCAGTTCCGCCAGCACAATCTCGAGGTCTACGCGCTGGCACTGCCGCTGCATGCCGGCGTATGGCTGGGACTCGTACGGCGGTTAGCGGTGAGCGGTGAGCGGTAAGCGGGAGGAGGTTATCTTTGTTCTCCATTCCCTGTTCCCTATTCCCTACTCCCTACTCCCTACTCCCAATGACCCGACAGATCGTTCTGCTGCTGAGCCTGACCGGGCTGCAGCTCTCCGTAGCTCGTGCGCAGCAGGCAGGTGCCGGGAGCGGTCCGGCCATCGTCGTGCAGCCGCGCGATTCCAGCCGTCCCGCGCTCCGGCAGTTTCAGCCGGAAGATCTGGCGGCGTGGCGCTCGATCCGGAGCGCGACTCTTTCCCCTGACGGGAAATGGTTCGCCTATCAGCTGGCGCCCAACGAGGGTGATGCCGAGGTTATCGTCCGGTCAACTGGATCGGACAACAAGGAGCTGCGCTTCCCGATCGGCGATCCGGGAACGGCGGGCGGCGTCGGTCCTCCTGGCGGGTTTCCCGCGCCGGTCCCCGCGTCGTTGCTGATCTCCGCCGACTCGAAGTGGGTGGCATTCACCGCCTATCCCACTGCGGCCGAGGCCAAGCGGTTGCGCCAGACGCGCCGCCCCGGGTATAACCGGGTGGTGCTGGTCAACCTGCTGACGGGAGAAAAGCGCGAGTTCGAGAAAATCCGCCGTTTCGCGTTCAACGGCGATCGCGCCAGTTGGCTCGCCCTGCACGCCTATCCTGCCGAGGCACCCGCCGCAGCTCCGGCAAGCCCCGGCGCGAGTGCTCCGCCGGCCCGGGGGCCCGAGGGAACGGATCTGCTTCTGCTCGAGCTGAGCTCGGGTGCAGAGCTCAACGTCGGGAATGTCGGCGAGTTCGCCTTCGATGACGCGGGAGACTTCCTCGCCTACAGCATCGATGCCCGGGACCAGGCCGGCAACGGGATCCAGTTGCGCAACCTGAAGAGCGACGTCGTACGACCCCTCGACAGCGAGCGGGCGCTCTATCGCAGGCTGGCGTGGTCCGACACGCTCCAGGCGCTCAGCGTGCTGCGCGGCCGTATCGACTCACTCGCCCGCGATACGGTTTTCTCGGTCGTCGGCTTTACCGGCATCGCGGCTGGCCTGCCCAAGCGGGTCGTTGTCGATGCCAGGGAACACCCCGATTTTCCGGCCGGTATGAAGGTGAGCGGCGACCGTTCCCCACGCTGGTCCGAGGATCTTTCGGCGCTTTTCTTCGGCATCCGCGAAGCCAGGCAGCCCGTGGCCAAGGGCGAGGGCGGCGAACCGCGTGCGGTCTCCCCGATTCAGCCGGGCGCGCCGGGTGCGGGCGGCACGATCAACCAGCCGAGCATGGGGCAGGGGGGTGACGACGAGCTGCCGTCGCTGGTGCTCTGGCATTGGAAGGACCCCCGGCTGCAACCGCAACAGATCGTGGAGGAATCGCGCGACAAGTCGTTCAGCTTTCTCACGGAATATCGCCTCGCGGAGAACAAGGTTCTCCGCCTCGCCGACGAGACCGTGCGCGGCATCAGCCTCGCCCCGCACGATCGCTTCGCCTACGGCAGCGATACCCGCGAGTACGACCAGCCGGCATCCTATAACGGACGCCGCTTCGCGGATGTCTACACGATCGATCTGCGCACCGGCGCGCGGAAGCTGGCGCTCAAGAAGATGATGTTCACCCTCTGGCCCGCCCCCGACGGCACCCAGGCGATGTACTACGGCGAGGACGCGCAGTTCCACCTGCTCGATTTTGCGGATGGCACGACGCGCGAGCTGAGCAAGGGAGCCCCGGTGAGCTTCGCCGATCTGGAGGACGATCACAACAATCTCGTTCCCCCGCCCAACTTTCCGTTGGGATGGTCCAAGGACGCTTCGGCGGTGCTGCTGAGCGACGGATGGGATGTGTGGCGAGTGCCGGCGCGGAGCGGGGGCGCTGCCGCCGTCAATCTCACCGGCGACGGGAAGCGAACCGCGGTCCGCTACCAGCGGCGCTATGTCTTTGATCCGAAGGAAAAGGGAATCGACCTCACCAAACCCCTGTACTTCGCAACCTACGGCGAGTGGACCAAGCAGGAGGGCCTCGCGGTCGTGGAGCCCGGAAAGCCCGCCGCGCGTTCGCTGCTGTTTGATGCGGCCCGCTATGCCTTCCTGAAAGCAAAGCACGCCGAGAGCTACTTGTATACCCGGCAGACTTTTACGGATTTTCCGGACTATTAC
>DASYPD010000350.1:0-1880 GCA_036007005.1 Gemmatimonadales bacterium | reverse complement strand
CGCGGATCTCCGCGTTCTTGAGTCGCTCGCCGGTGATGGCGCGGCCGGTGACGATCGAGTCGGGCCCCGTGTTGTCGAGCCGTGCGAGGCGGGCCTTCTCGAGGTTCGCCTCGGCTTCACGCACCGCGAGGTCGAGCGGGCGGGGGTCCACCCGTAGCAACACCTGGCCCCGGCGCACCCGGTCGCCCGCCCTTACCAGCACCGCGGCGATGGTGCCCTGGGTCTCGCTCTTCAGCACGCTCATCGCTTCGGAGCGGACCTGCCCGGTGGTGACGACGGAGAGGATGAGATCGCCCTTGCGCACCTCCTGTCCCACCACGGGAAGTGTGAGGGTAGACGCGGTGGCCTGCGAGCTGTCCGCTTTGTCGGATTTGGGCGCCGCATCTGCCGCCTTCTGCTTGCAGCCGGCGATGAGCACGAGTAGCAGCATCGCGAGCGCGAATGCCTTCCGACCTTCCGACCTTCCGACTTTCCGACTCTCCGTCACAAGCTCCTCCCGAGTATCGCTTCGATCTGCGCCTTGGCACGCAGGTAGTCGTACCTGGCGTTCACCGCTTCGGTCTCCGCGGCGCTCAAGGCATCCAGCGCCTGGTTGAGCTGCTCGATGCTGATCGAGCCGAGCCGGTAGCGTTCGGTCTGCACCCGGGCATTCGCCCTGGCCGCCTCGAGGCTCTGCGTGGCGAGCGCAATGCGCTGCTCGGCGACGCCGAGAGCGCCGAGCTGGGTCGTCAGGCCGGCGGAGACGCCCCGGCGGGCGTCGGCCTCGGATGCCTGCGCTGCTTCGAGGTTCGCGTGGGCCTGGACCAGGTTTCTCTCCCGGGCGAAGCGATCGAACAGGTTCCAGGAGAGCCCGAGGCTGAAGCCGCGCCCGCTCAACAGATCGTAGTTGGTGGTGCTGCTTCCGCTCAGCGAAGTGCTCCCGGAGAGCGCGAGAGACGGCCAGTAGCCAGCCTTGTTGATCCCCACTGAGGCACGGGCGGAGCGAACCTTGGCGCTCGCTTTCACCACGGTGGGAGAGCGCGCCATCGCCTCGGCCATCAGCGTGGCGGTATCGCCGACCGCCACCAGGCGGAAGAGCGACGAATCGGAGCTGGCGGAGACCTGGCCGTCGAGGCCGACCATCCGCGCGAGGGCGGCTTGCGCGGCGATGAGGCCCTGCTGCTCCTGGAGCAGCTGGGATCGCGCGCGCGAGACATCCACGACGGCTTGCAGGGAATCGGCGATCGTCGCGGCGCGAGTCGCCAGCTTCGCGTTGGCTATGGCGAGCTTGTCTTGGGCGCGGCGGATAGCGTCCTGCCTAACCCGCACCAGGTCCGCGCTCTGCAAGACTTGCAGGAACTGGCTGGTGGTTCGCAGCGCGGCCTGCGCCCGCGCGTCGGCGAGCGACGCATCCGCATCCGTCACGTTGGCGCGGTTGAGCGACAGATTGGCTCCCCGGCGGAAGCCGGTGAAGAGGTCGATGCTGGCCGAGGCGGTCAGGCCGAGCGAGCCGGTGGTGACGTTGCCGCCGAGAACCTGGCCGGTGATCGGATCGGTGCGGGAGGGAAGGGCCGAAAAGCTCTTGCCGTAGTTTGCGCCGCTGCTTATGCGAGGAAGGAACTCTCCCCAGGCGGCTCGCACCGCAGCTCCCGCGGTACGGGCGGTCCCCTCGGCTTGCACGACGCTGGGATCCGCTCGCTGGGCCAGCTCGAGTGCTTCGGCCAGAGTGAGGGACCGCTGCTGAGCCCGCGCGGCTCCCAGGGGGATGGCGCAGCAGGTCAGGACGAGACTCAATCGTCGCACAGGGTCCCTCGAGTGGGGTCGAGCGATGCTGAAAGATACCGGGGACCGCTGTGGCCGTGTATCAGCCGTCCCCGGTGTTCCTTTAGATGCTTAAGCCT
>DASYPD010000349.1:0-10737 GCA_036007005.1 Gemmatimonadales bacterium | reverse complement strand
CCGACCTTCTCGGCGCTCTGGATCAGCGGCGCGCCGTATTGATGGTGAGAAAACGGCTGTGCGTGCATCCGCCCGCCGAAATCCCAGCTCCCGAGAAAGTAGTCCTCCGTGCCGGTGCCGATGATCACCGGGAGCTTGGCGTCATCGAGGAAGACCATTTCGTCGCCTTCGCCCATCCAGCCTTCGGCGGTCTGGATGACGCCCAGCGTCACGCCCATCAGGTGCCCGCGGCCGCGGGTCTCGCAATAGACGTAATTGGTGCGGCCGTCCGGGTTCTTGCGGTCGGGAAGCGTCTGCGCCGGGTTAGGGGTGGCCTGGCGGTACTGGGCGTGGAAGTAGAGCGCGTCGTCGGGAAGCGCGTCGGCTTCCAGATAGTCGATGTTGGAGTAGAACGCTCCGACGTCGCGGCTCCCCTCGTTGGTCACGGTGAGCCGCGCGCCCTTGCGGTACGGCATGGCGAAATAACAATTGAGCGACTGGCCCGGCGAGCAGGCGAGGTACTGGCTCTCGAAGATGACGTAGTCGCCCAGGTTGAGCCCGAAGAAATCACCGATCGGCGTCTCGATGCTCGGCTTGTTGTTGCCGTCCCACCAGGCGCGCAGCACCAGCTCCTTGAGGTGCAGGGAATCGGCGGCGATGGTGAACCAGATGTGGCTGATCATGCCGGCGCCGCCGGCATTGAAGATTTCCTTTTCGGCGCCCGCCTTGATCGGCCAGGCGTCGGCATTCCCACCCGTCACATCGTGGCTCGACTGCTTGCGCGAGCGGTAGCGCTGCAGCCGGGCATAGCGCGGCGGCCACTCGGTAGGGGGGCCCGCCGGCGTTCCCAGTGATGCCGGTGGGGCAGCATGCGGGTACAAGCTCGCGAATCCGGCTACGCCGGCGACCTTTTGCACGAAGCTTCTGCGCCACATGGGAGAGCCCTCACTTTCGGGTGATACGCTCGGTGGGCAAGGTGATCCGATGGGGGACCGCTTCTCCGCGGAGAATCCGGTCGGCGAGCTCGATCGCCTGCTTGCCTCCAGTGGGGTAGACGAAGGTGGCGGCGAGCTTGCCGTCCTGTACCGCTTGGCGGCCGCCGTCGAGTCCGGGCAGTCCGTCGATCCCGATGAAGCGCATCTCGCGATCGCGCCCCTTGGCCTTGGCCGCGAGATACGCGCCGATCGCCATGGGATCGTTGTGGCCGTAGACGAGATCGATCCGGTCATGGGCCTGCAGCGCAGCCTCCATCTGGGTCAGCGCCTCTTCCCGCAGCCAGTTGGCCACCGGGTCGTGGATGATCTTGAGGCCGGGCGACTTGGCGATCGCTTCCCGGAACCCTTCGCTCCGATCGCGCGCCGGTGTCGAGCCGGGGAGCCCTTTGATCTCGACGATGTTGCCCTTCCCGCCGAGGACGGAATCGGCGAACGCACCCGCGGCGCGGCCGATCGCGCGGTTGTCCGCCCCGATGAAGCTGGTGTAGGTGTCGCCCTCGATCTCGCGGTCGAGCACGATCACGGGAATCTTCTGCTCGAAAGTCCGTTTCACGATCGGAGTGAGCGGCTTGGCTTCGTTGGGCGAGATGATCAACAAGTCGATCTTCTGGCGCAGGAAGCTCTCGACGTCGGCCACCTGCTTCGCGTTGTCCTGCTGCGCGTCGGCGTACACGATCTCCAGCTCGGGAAAGTCTCTGGCCCGCCCGGCGAGCTCGGCGTTCATCGCCACGCGCCAGGGCTCGCCGAGGTTGGCCTGGGAGAATCCGATCAGGTATTTCGCGTGCTGCTGCCGGCCGCAAGCGGCGGCGAGACCGGCCAGCAGCAGCCAGGCCGGGTTAGGCCACCGGCCGCCGGCGCTGGAGCCAGACCGCCGCGAGAATGATCGCCCCCTTGAGGATGAGCTGGAGGTTGGCATCGACGTTGTTGAGCCCCATTGCATTGTTGATGATGCCGATGATCAGGATGCCGATCACCGTGCCCCCGACGCTGCCGGTTCCGCCGCTCAGGGTGGTTCCCCCGATCACCACGGCGGCGATGGCGTCCAGCTCGTAGGCCACCCCGTCGTTCGGATTGCCCTGCTCGAGCTGCGCGGCGTGCACCAGTCCGGCCAGGCCGGCGAGCGCTGCGGAGATCACGTAGACGCCCGCCTGGTGCCAGGCTACGGGAACTCCTGCCAGCCGAGCCGCGGCTTCATTACCGCCGATGGCGTACACATACCGCCCGCTCCGGGTTCGCGCCAGATACAGATAGAGCAGCACGACGGTGAGGCCGAAGATCAGCGCCGGCATCGGGAGATAGCGTCCGAGCGGTGAGGCGATCGCGCGAACGCTCTCGGGGGCGCCACCCGGGCCGAACGCGAGGGGAATCGCCGTGCCGTTGCTCAAGTAGCGGGCGGCGCCTCGCGCGGCACTCATCGTCGCCAGCGTGGCGATGAAGGCGGGGATGCGCCAGCGCGACACGACTACCCCATTGAGCACTCCCCACAGCGCGCATCCCCCGGTGACCAGGAGGAGGGAGGCCACCAGTCCCACGCCCTGCCGCATCCAGAGCCAAGCCGCGAGCGTGGCACCGAAGCCGAGCAGCGAGCCGACCGAGAGATCGATGCCTCCGGACAGGATGACCGCGGTCATCCCGACGGCGAGGATTCCCTTTTCGGAGACCTGCCGGAAAATGTCCGTCAGGTTGCCGAGCTCCAGGAAGACCAGACGTCCGCCTCGAACCGGCGAGCTGCCGATCGCGAGGAGGAGCACCAGGATGAGCCCGAATAGACTCGCCGAGCGCGCCAGACGCGCGCGCCAGCGGGGTATGGCAATCGCTTCGCTCACGCGCGGTACGCCACGGCCTGGTGGCGGTCGAGCGAGTCGTCGAGGTCACCGCAGAGATTGACCTGCATGCCCATCGCCCGTGCCATCCCGGCCTTGCGCAGCAGCGCACGGCTGGCGCTCGCGGTATCGGGGGCGTAGACCACCTGGATGTGGTTGGCCTGGTGCTTTGCCATGAGCTGATCGCGGGAGACGCCGTACAGCACGGCGTGCATGATGGGCCACTGCGGGGTGGTGGCCTGCCAGCGCCGCTCGGTTTCCCTCTCACTCAGCCGCACCACTCCCCCGCGGCCGATATCCATATGTAGTGCATCGCTCTCGACGTAGATCCGGCTCCAGACCAGCTCTCCGGGCCGGCTCACGCCCTTGAGGGTACTGCCGCCCATCGGGAAGTACATCGCGGGCTGCCGTTCGCCGCTCGCGCCCGCGTATCCCCCGATGAAATGCGAGGCCGGAGCCGCGCCCGAAATCTCGAAGACCCAGACGAATTCGTTTACGCCCGACTCCGTGCCGGGAGCGCCCCACCGCACATCGTGCAGGGTATTCGAGGGATCCAGGCCGAGCTCACGCCAGACGCGGTCGGTGATCATGCCATCGACGCCGGCACACTCGTCCACCTCGTTGAAGTGGGTGACGGCGCGGCCCTCGAAGAGGATGCTGCCGCTCTCGCCGCGCACCGGTGGGCGGTCCGGGTTGTTGAGCAGGCCTTCAGCGAGGTCGGAGGCGACGCAGCAGTCCTTGAGTCCCTGCTGGTACTGGATTCCGATGGCAGCGCAGCCGAAGTCCTGGGCGAGCCGCACCGCGGCGTCGTACATGCGCAGTCCTTCGAGAACCTGTCGCTCGGTGAGCTCACTCGCCTCGTCGTTGCCGAGTGAGAAGCGCATCCCGCGCGATCGCAACCAGTCGTAATGCGCCCGCGCCCGGCCCTCGGGGACATGCTGCATCGCCGCGAGTAAGGCGCTCTGGCTCAAGCGCTCCTTGAAAAGTCCCATCCGGTGCAACAAGTGATCGGGGATGATGGCGTTGTACATCCCCATGCAGCCCTCATCGAACACGCCGAGGATGGCCTGCTCCTCGACCAGAGCTCGGCCCAGCTCGGCGCCCCGATGGAGCTCGGGAATGAGGTTCGCTGCGATGTCGCCGTCGCGCAGCGGACGGGCGTGCGAGAGGTCGTGGCGGCTCGCGCCGGTGCGCAGCCACTCCGCGATTCCGTTTCGGGCGAAGGCGTCGGTAAAGTCTTCGCTCCAGATCGTACTGTAGGGGATGCCGGCCTTGGTGAGGGAGCCGTTGAGGTTCAGCAGGCCGACCAGCCCCGGCCACTGCCCGCTCCAGTTCGCCAGGGTGAGAATCGGGCCGCGATGCTTGCAGAGTCCGGGAAGCAGGTGGCTGGTGTACTGCCAGACGGCTTCCGCCACGATGAGCGGCGCTGCCGGATCGATTTCGCGAAAGATCTCGATGCCCTTGGCTTGCCCGTCGATGAAGCCATGGCCTTTTGCACCGTCAACGGAATGTCCCCGGACGACGCGCCCGCCCAGTTCGGCGATGGTACGCACCACCGTCGCTTCGAGGGCCTGCTGCGCAGGCCAGCAGACCCGATTGGCGGCCAGACGCGAGTCGCCGCTCGCGACAAGGACAATCGAAGGAGCAGGAGTCACCAGTGATCCCGTCAGGAGGCGGAGGTGCCGGTCGGCTGCTCTCGCCGGGATCGCTTCAGCAAGAGCAGGACATAGATCGTAAGGTTCAGCAGCAAGAGCAGAATACCGAGCGCGAATTGCATCGCCCGGGTGAGGCCCTCGGGATAGAGCGTGGCTGTGAGGTAGTGCTCAAGGAATCCTCCAGCGTAGCCAGGCTGTCCCGCGCGCTGCCGCAAAGTATTCTCGAGTGGAGTCAGCGGGCAAACAATGCCAGTGGTTGCAGCGAGCACGCCCCACAAGGTCAGCGGCAGATGAAGCCAAGCCAACCGCCGCCTGCGCCATACCAGAAAGCCACCGAGCACGACGAAGGCAACAAAGGCGAAGTGCAGCACCAGCACGGCATCAGCGAGCCGGCCGTACGGGTTAAAGCTCACGGTTGCGAGCGCAACTACGGCAACGCCATCCGCTTTCTGCACGCCCCGGCTGCGTCCGCATACGCATCCCGGTACCTGGTAATGGCAGGCTTGCTGCGGAAGCGGGTGGTGAATTCTGTCCCGAAGCACTCCGCGAAATCCTGCACTTGCTTCTCGGTGATCTTCTGCTGGGCGATGTATACCGAGAGGTAGTGCCGGGATTCCTGGTCGGCCCACTTCCTGGTTTTGGCATCCACCAGGCAAGCCGAGCAATCGAGCCGCTCATCGCTGACGATGTTCACCAACGGCTCCCGGCTCCCGTCCGGACCCTTTTCGTTCACGTGATTGATGCGGAAGTTCAGCACCGCGCGCGCGAACTGATCGCAGTCAACCATCTCCGAGAGCACCATATTGTTTTCGCAGTAGCCGCGAGCCGCGGGATACTCGGCCACGATCCAGGCACGGTCGTCGGCGGCGAGCCCGGCGAGCCTCGGGTCGGCGGCGGCGGCGGCCTGCACGCCCGTTGTAGGTGGGGGTGGTGGTGGCGGCGGAGCCGGAGGCGCGCCGGCAAAGACCCAGGTTGTCGAGATCACCTTTTTGGACCGGCTCACCGCGGTGCGGATCCGCTGGAGCTCGGCAGCGGCCGTGGCCTGGGTGGGGAAATCGTAACAGGTCACGTTGCCCTCGTATTCGTACTTCTCCATCAGCAGCTTCTTGAAGCCATTCGAGGCGGTCTGGTAGGGCGTGGTCGAGAGCTTGCTCCACACCGCACTCAGGTAAACGGTCGGCTGCCACGGCTCCGACTCGCAGTAGCTGTACAGCGACTTTACGGCCGGCGCTTGCTGCGCTATCGCCATGGACGGGCCCGGGATCAGCAGAGCAGCCAGCAACTTTGCTCGTTTCATGGTTCTCCTCGGAAGAGAAGGTAGCCTTGGCGGTGCCATGGGCGATCAGCCACCGGGGGAACGAGCTCCGGCGGAGAGAGCCGCCGGCAGCTCGAGCGCCGGCTGATTCGCCGACTTGAGCGCGGTGTTGGCTGCGGGCAGCAAAGCCGCCACCCCTCGCCGCACCTCCGCGAGCGTTCGTTCCGCGCGCTGGATCGCCTCGACCGAGCCGGTCCGCTCGGCCTGGTTCGGCGCGGCATTCCAGTCGCCATACGAGAACCGGAACAGCTCGTCGAGGCTGCTGGTGGCGTAGGGATCGAAGTCAAAGCCCGTGGTCCGCGGCGTGGCCAGCCGGCGGGAAAGAATCCGGAGGCTATCCAGCACGGGCCGCAGCGCGGTCTTGAGGGCGGAGTTATCTCCCGCGGCCTTGAGCCGGCTCTCCGCCGCTCCCCGCAGCGTTGCGATTCCGTCCACCGCTTCGACCACTTCGGTGATGACCCGGTTCACTCGTTGCGACTGCTCGGAGCGGGCCTGCAAGTCCGCCGCAGTGGCCGAGCGGCGCGGATCCACTCTGAGCGTAAACCGCGCGGTCTCGGTTTGCCCGCCGGCGGTGAGGCGCACGGTGTAGGCGCCGGGGAGCATGATCACGCCAGGCACCCGCTGGAGCTGGAAGGTGGTGTCGGTCAACGCCACGCCATCGGCGGAGCGGAAGCTCCAGGTAAAGAGGTTGAGCCCCTGGCTGTTGGGCGCGCGGGGCAGGGAAGCGAGCTTGTTGGGCGCCTCCTCGGGCGGCGGCTCCACGTAGGGAGCGGCGAGCCGAGCCGAATCGGTTATTCCCGCCGCCTTCAGGCTATCGTTGCGGATCCGTTTTTTATCCTCGAGCCGCAGGCTGTCGGCGACGGTGGCGGAGTCGGGTTTGCTGCTGTAGCTATTCACCACCCTGCCGGACGCATCGAGAATCTCGAGCTTCACGTCCTGATTCTTGTCCTTGAGCCAATAGTAGATAAAAGCGCCGCTGGGCGGGTTAGGAGCGGATTGTAAGTTCTCGATCAGCGCCCCACCATTCCAGAAGATCCGGTAGGTATCCTTCGGGGTGAAGAGGTGAGCTGCCTGGCCGGTGGTCTCCTTGCCCATCTGGCGCAGCGGCGAGATATCGTCGAGGATCCAGAACGCCCTCCCGTGGGTGGCGATCGCCAGGTCGCCCTCCTTGACCACCAGGTCGTGCACCGGGACCGGCGGCAGGTTGCGGCGCAGCGACTGCCAGTGCGCTCCATCGTCGAAGCTCACCCAGACGCCCCGCTCGGTGCCGGCGTACAACAGGCCTTTGCGCTCGGGATCCTCGCGGATCACCCGGGTGAACTCGTCGGTGGGAATCCCCTCGGTGATCTTGGTCCAGGTCTTTCCGAAATCGGTGGTCTTGTAGAGATAGGGCGCGTAATCGTCGAGCATGTTGCGGTTAGCCGCGAGGTACGCGGTACCGGCAGCGTGCCGCGACGGCTCGATCATGGAGACGCGGGTGAACTCGCCGAACCCCGGCGTGACAACGCTCCAGTGGGCTCCCGCATCCCGGGTGAGATGAACCAGGCCATCGTCGGAGCCGACCCAGATGGTGCCCTTCGCCACAGGCGATTCCGCAATCGCGAAGATCGTGGCGTAGGTCTCGGCTCCGGTCACCTCGTGGGTGATGGGGCCACCGGCGACGATCAGCGTCTTGGGGTCGTGCCGGGTGAGATCGCCCGAGATGAGCGACCAGTGGGCGCCGCGGTCGAGGCTCCGCCACAGCATGTTCGAGCCGAGGTAGAGTACTCGCGAATCGTGCGGAGAGATGGCGATCGGCGTGGTCCAGTTCCAGCGCTGCTTCACGTCCTTAGGCAGCGCGGAGGGCTCCCACCAGGGCTCGATGCTCTCGAAGATGCCGGTGGCGCGGTCGAAGCGGGTGTTGCCGCCGCCCGTCGCGTAGACCACGTCGGGCCGCGCGGGATCGGGCACGATCACCCCCGCCTCGCCACCGCCCGCGTAGTACCACTGGGTGATGTCGAAGAGATTATCGGAGCGGCTCGGCCCGCAGGAAGAGCTGTTGTCCTGCTGCGAGCCGCAGACCCGATAGGGGAAGTGGTTGGTGGTGAGAATGTGGTAGAACTGGCCGGTGGCGTAGCCGGTAGTGCTCCAGTTGGCTCCGCGATTGACGGAGATCCGGGCGCCCTGATCCGCGCCGACGATCATCCGGTCGCGATTGTCGGGCGCGATCCAGAGCACGTGGCTGTCCCAGAGGTCGCCGTAGCCGCGCACCTCGGTGAAATGCTTGCCGCCGTCGGTGCTGCGGAAGAGCGTGCCGTTGGGCAGGTAGACGGTATTGGTATCCGCGGGATCGGCGAAGACCCGGGTGAAGTAAAAGGGCCGCCAGTGGATGTTCGACTTTGGGTTGATCCGCTGCCAGCTGGTGCCCCCGTCCTCCGAGCGGTAGAGCCCGCCCGAGTCGGCCTCGATCATCGCCCAGATCCGTTGCGGGTTAGCCGGAGACACCGCGAGCCCGACATTGCCGAGCGTGGTCTTGGGAAGTCCCTGGTTGTGGGTCAGCTCGGTCCAGTGGTCGCCGCCGTCGCTGGTCTTGTAGATCGCGCTGCCGGGGCCGCCGCTGCTGATGTCCCAGGGCCGGCGCACCACCTGCCAGGTGGCGGCGTAGAGCACCGCGGGGTTGCCCGGATCCATGATCAGGTCGGTGACCCCCGACGAATCGTTCCGGAAGAGGATCTTCTCCCAGGTCTTGCCGCCGTCCTTGCTGCGGAAGACGCCGCGCTCCGGGTTCGGGCCGAAGGCATGCCCCAGCGCGCCGACGTACACCAGATCGGCGTTCCAGGGATGCACGATGACCCGGGAAATGTGTCGGGTGTCCTTCAAGCCAAGGAAGCTCCAAGTGGCGCCGCCGTCGGTGCTCTTGTAGACGCCGTCGCCGTAGGAGGTATTACCGCGCAGGGTGGATTCGCCGGTCCCGACGTACACGATGTCCGGGTTAGGCGGGTAGATCGCGATGCCGCCGATAGTGCCGCCGAAATACTTGTCGCTCACCGGCTCCCAGCTGTAGCCGCCGTTCTTGGTCTTCATCACCCCGCCGCCGGTGGTGCCGGCGTAATACTCGAGCGGCCGCGCCACCGAGCCGGCCACCGCGACCGAACGTCCGGAGCGGAACGGGCCGATGTTGCGCCACTTGAGCGCCGCGAAGGCAGCCGTGTCGACGGGTTGATACGCCTGGGCGGCTGCCTGCCGGACGCTGGAGAGCGCGAGGACGGTGAGCAGAAGGGAAGTCGGCCGATGCACAATTCCTCCTTGGATGATCAGACTGCCGGACGGTATTTGATTTCGCGGACCGCGATGGTCCCGGACCTGGGCGAAACAAACGGCTTGCCGTGCTTCACGCCGACGGTGCCGTAGCCGCTGGCGGTGGCGAGGAAGCTCTGGAAGTCCCCCGCGAGCTTCGGCTCGAGATAGAGTACCTGTTCGACCGCGTCGTAGCGAGCGCCGCTCAAGCTCTGCAGCAGGGCGTAGGACGACAGGGCGCGGGCATACCAGTGGCCGCATTCGTACTCATCGAAGGGGTTGCGGACCCGGCCGTCGTAGCGGCTGCGGCAGGTGCGCACGATCTCGAGGCCCTGCGGGACCGCGCCCATCAGCATCAGGTGCGAGGCGACCTGATACTCGATCCCGGTCCAGACCTCGTCGGAGTAGACGAAGGGCAGCGAGAGCGCGCCGCCCCTGGGCCAGCTGCAGAGCAGCAACCCGCCTTCCCCGCCGAGGGCATAGCCGGGCCGTTGCGGGTTAGGATGGCTGGAGAGATCCGGCTTGAGGTTGTGACGGTGCACGGCGAGCAGGTGGCTCTTCACCCGCTGCGGGTCGAGCACCTGGCCGACGCCGGTGACCAGCGCCATCCAGGCACCGAGCACGCCGTCCGACAGGCAGCCGCTGCCGTACTGGTATTTCGGACCTTCCCGGTCGAACAGCGCGCGCGCCTCGGGGGAATAGGAGTTGAGGCCGTAGATGTCGTTGGAGGCATCGGCCTTGCTCGCTCGCAGCGTCTTCCATTCCACTTTCTGAATGAAGTACTCGCCGTTGAAGAGCTCCTGATTGGCCCGGGCGGTGCCCGACTCGAGCAGGGTGGAGTAGAGCGAGACCTCATCGCCGAGCGCCTTACCCATCAGCACGGCGGCCTGGAGCGCGCCGAGATAGATGCTGGTGCACATGCCGTCGGGGCCCCAGAACTCGATGTCGTAGGTGTTGTGATGGGGTTCTTCGACCCAGCCCTTGTGCTCCGGGTCCCAGGTGGTGATCCCGTAATCGAGGCTGGCGCGCACTTTGGGCCAAAGCCCGCGGAGCCAGGCGGTGTCGCCGCTGATGCGCCACTCGCGGTACAGCTTCATGATGCCGCCGAGCTGGCCGTCCGCCGCGGCGTGGAAGTCGTGCACCTGGGGCCGGATCGGCAAGGCGGTCCGAAAGGCCTGGTGACCGCGGGAGTCCTGCGAGGGCCCGAATTCGGTTTCGCGCAGGGTGCGCTCCAGCGCCGGGAACAGGTGCGGAATCGCCTGGGCGTAATTCCACACGTGGGTGCAAGTGCCGTGGCAGCACCCCGTGCTGTCGGCACAGCCTTCGAAGGCCCAGAGCCGTCCGTCGAGCTGGCGCAAGACCGTGGGCGACTTGAGAATGCCGAGGTTGGCTGCGACCGCCTCGATGACCTCGGGCGGCAGCGTCGTGTCGTAGAAGCACTGGGTAAAGGCCTGCGTGTTCGCGCGAAGCTCGCGGTACTGCTCCCGCCAGAAGGTGGTGAGCTCTTCGAGGCTCTTGAAGCGGCCGGAATACCAGGGCTGGTAAAACTGCTGGTCCTTGCCGCCGGTCTCAGATGACGGGTCGGTGCCGATTCGCAGGTTCGTTTGTGGAGCGTACCAGGCCAACCGCAAGGTGATCGTCTTGCTGGCACCGGGCGCGAGCTCGAACGGCACGAAGAGCGTCGCTCCAGGTGA
>DASYPD010000348.1:0-5012 GCA_036007005.1 Gemmatimonadales bacterium | reverse complement strand
AAGGGCAGGGCGGAGATACCGTTCGCCGAAATCCCGATTCCCGCTGCGGCGGCCTACTGTGGGGCGGACGCCGCGACGGTGCTGGCGTTGCACGAAAAATTCATTCCCCGCCTGGCGCAGACTGCGCTGCAGCCGCTGCTCGACGAGATCGAGATGCCGCTGGTGGAGGTGCTGGTCGATATGGAGTGGACCGGCATCGCGATCGATCCCGCTCTCTTCGCGCGGCTCTCCCGCGAGCTGGGAGCCGATCTCCGGCGCCTCGAAGCCGAGATCGCGCGCGTAGCGGGGCTGTCCTTCAACCTCAACAGTCCGCGCCAGCTCGCCCAGATCCTCTTCGACAAGCTGGCGCTGCCGGTGCTCAAGAAGACCCGAACCGGTCCCTCCACGGATGCCGACGTGCTCGAGCAGCTCGCGGCGCTGGGACACGAGGTTCCCCGCCTGCTGCTGGAATACCGCGAGCTGCAGAAGCTCCGCTCCACCTACGTCGACATCCTGCCGACCAAGGTCCATCCCCTGACCGGCCGTATTCACACCAGCTTCAACCAGGTCGGCGCCGCCACCGGAAGACTCTCTTCCTCGGAGCCGAACCTGCAGAATATCCCGATCCGCACGCCGCGCGGCGAGGAGATCCGCCGCGGCTTCATCCCGGCGCCCGGGTGGAAATTCGTGGTGGCCGACTACTCGCAGATCGAGCTGCGTCTCCTCGCCCACCTGTCGGAAGATCCCGCCTTCATCGCCGCGTTCCGGGCCGGCGAGGACATCCACCGGCAGACCGCAGCGCTCATCTTCGGAGTCCCCCTCCCGGAGGTGACGCCGGAAATGCGAGCGCGGGCGAAGACGATCAACTTCGCGACGATCTACGGGCAGGGGGCCTTCTCCCTCTCGCGGCAGCTCTCCATCACCCAGGAGGAAGCCAAGGCGTTCATCACCGCGTATTTCCAGCGCTTCGGCGGGATCCGGACATTTCTCGATCGCCAGGTGCAGCTGGCGCGGGAACAGGGCTACGTCGAGACCTTGTTCGGCCGCCGCCGCTACATCCCCGAGGTACGCGACCGCAATTACAGTGTGCGCGCCTTCGGGGAGCGCCAGGCGCAGAACGCCCCGTTGCAGGGCTCCGCGGCGGATTTGATCAAGCTCGCCATGGTTCGGTTGCATCGCGCGCTGCGCCAGGGCGGCTTTGCCGCCCGCCTCCTGCTCCAGGTCCATGACGAGCTGGTGCTGGAAGCCCCGGTCGACGAAGTCGAGCGGGTCGCGAATCTCGTTCGCACCCACATGGAAGGCGCCGCCCAGCTCACCGTGCCGCTGGTGGTCAGTGTTGGAGTGGGAGACAACTGGCTGGACGCCAAAGGGTGAGCGGTGAGCAGTAAGCGGTAAGCGGGAGGAGTGAGGAGGGTGGGTGGCCCGCTCACTGCTCACCGCTCACCGCTCACCTTATAGCCCGGCCACCAATTCCAGCGTCCCGCCAGATGCATGAACGCGGGCACCAGCACCATCCGGATAACCGTCGCATCGAGCAGGACGGCGATCGCGAGCCCGAAGCCAAGGAACTGCACCATCAGCACCCGCGCAAAAGCGAACGCTCCGAACACCACGATCATGATGAGCGCCGCGGAGGTAATTACCGACGCCGTCGCGCTGACGCCTTCCAGGGTGGCTTCGGTGTTCCGCCCGGTGCGGTCGAACGCCTCCTTGATTCGCGACAGCAGGAAAACCTCGTAGTCCATGCTGAGGCCGAAGACCACGGCAAAGACCAAGACCGGCACGGCGACAAAAATCGCTTCGGTCGGACCGCTGAGTCCGAACTCTCGGGCCCCGACGCCGTGCTGGAAGACCAGCACGATGAGCCCGAAGGTGGCGCTGACGGAGAGTGAGTTCATGATCACCGCCTTGACCGGTACCAGCACCGAGCGGAAGGCGATCGCCAGCATGATTCCAGTGACGCCCAGCACCAGCAGGATGATGAGAGGAAAGCGCCCCAGCAGATCGGCCTGAAAATCCACGCCGCCGGCCACGTAGCCGCCGACCGCTACCTTGGCGCCGGCTAACTGGCGGATGCTCTTGCCGCCGGCGAGCTGACGCACCCGCGCGACGAGCTCCATCTCGGTGGTGAGCGAGGTGGAATCGCTCGCGATGATGTCCAGCAGCGCCATCTGCTGGTCCCGGCTCACGTACGCATCGATCGCGTCTTTGTATTTGGCCCGCGCGGCGGCGAGATCGGAGTAGAGCAGGGAATAACCCAGCAGCGATTGTCCGGGCTCGAGATCGACCAGACTCCTGACATCCCGCACTCGCGGATCGGCCCGCAACGAATCCGAGAGCCGCCGCAACGCGCGCAAGGAGGTGAGCTGGGTGGCCGGCTGGCCGCTGGGGAATTCCACCAGCACCCGGATCGGAAAGAGATAGCCGGAGACCCCGATCTTACTGAGCTGCTCGACGCCTTCGCCGGCTTCGGTATGAGCGGGCCACCAGTGGCGCGCCGGAAGCCCGATGCGGATCCAGAAGAGTGGCGCCGTGAGAATGGCGACCGCGACACCGCCAAGCACCAGCGCCCGGCGCGGCCGCCGGGAGAGCGTGCGCGCCCATTTCTCCCACCCGCGCGGCGAGTGGTACCAGGTGAGCCGCCGGGCCAACCAGCGCGGCCGGTCAATTTCGCGACCGATCAGGGCGAGCAGGGCCGGCAACAGGGTGGTCGACAGCAGCACCGCCACCCCGACGACGATGAGTCCCGCGAGCCCGACGCTCTTGGTCTCGACCAGCGGGGTCAGGATCAGCGCGCCGAAGCCGACCAGCACGGTAAGCCCCGAGGTGAGCACCGCTCGACCCGCGGTCCGGATGGTGCGCGCGGCTGCCTCCCGGCGACGGTGCCCGCGGGTGAGCTCCTCGCGAAACCGGGTGACCATAAGCAGGGAGTAGTCGATCCCGACCCCGAGCCCGATCATGGTCGTCAGGTTGAGTACGAAGACCGACATCGAGGTGTAGTGTGCCAGCAGGCCGACCAGCGCGAGCGAAATGGTCACCGCGAGGAAGCCGACCAGGAGCGGCAGCAACGCGGCGACCAGTGCTCCGAAGGCCAGCACCAGAATGATCAGGGTGAGGGGAATGACCCGTGCTTCCAGCCGCCGGCTGTCCTCGGTGCTCACCGTGCGGACATCCAGATCGAGCGGCGAGCGTCCCGTCACCCAGCTGCGATACTCGTCCCGGCGGGGCACCCGCGCGAGAGTCTGGCCCAAGGCCCGGCGGAATCGTGCGACCAGCCTGCCCAGACTGTCGCCCTTCGGCGCGTCGACGGAAACGAGCAGGAAAGTCCGCTGTCTGTCCGCGCTCAGGAAAAGCGTGTCATTGGTGCTGGGATACGACAACAGTGAGCGGACGTAAGGCTCAGTGCGGAGGTCTGCAATGATCGAATCGAGCGCGGCGCGCGGCATGGCAGCGGTAAAGGGAGCGCTGCTCTCGAGCACCACCGCGAAAAACTCGCTGAAGGGCCGCTCGAACCGGCTCGCCAAAAGGCGATCGGCCCGGGCAGCCTCAGTCTCCCGGTTGGCTCCTCCCCTGACATTGAGCAGTTCTGGGGTGTGCTTGGCACGGACGATGCCAATGACGCCTGCGATCGCCCAGAACAGGACTATGAACCAGCGTAGCCGGACCACCAGTGCCGCGGTCCGTTCCGGGATTCCAAAGAGCGGATTCTGCCTCATGAAGGCGAGGCAGCTCGGTCGTGAAAGGGTGCAAGTCTCTGCAAGCCCGAATGGTAGGCCGGCCTCCTGCCACGCGCCAGTAAGCGGAGCCCGACAGCGAGCCCCCTGCGGCGCGGTCTTTACAACGAATGAGCCATGACCCGATTCCTGGTAGCCGGGATTGCGATTCTGCTGACCCTGTTGCTGCTGAGCCGGGCAAATCGCGCCGGAATGCCGGCGCTCCCGGATTCAGCAGTCGCTGCCGCAGTCGCCGTTCGCCCCCAGAGCCAGGTCACGCTGACTGCCCCCGCAGCACGCCCGGAGCAGCCGGGGACTCCGGTCATCGATTTCCTCGCAGTCCTCGAAGGGCGACGCGTTCTCGCGCGCGCCGCTTCCCATACCTATTTCGACTCGCTCTTCGTTGCGACGGATTCCGTGTTGCGGCGCTGGCCCGATCCGGCAACCCCCCTCGTCGTCGCCCTTCGCCCCGATACCAGGGAGCTCGATGCGGGGCTGGAAGAAGTCGTGCGCAGTGCCCTGGCGGTTTGGGAATCCGCCGGGATTGGAGTGCACTTCACCCTCACCGGGGATACCGCGGGGTCTCAACTGCGGATCGAAACAACCGGCCGATTCGAGGGCGATCGGGTGGGCGAGACCCACTTGGAGTGGGACCGGAACGGAGCGATTCACGAGGCACGGATTACTCTGGCGCGCACCGATTCCAGCGGTCGCCGGCTACCACCGCTCATTGCTCTCGCGGCAGCAGTTCACGAAGTCGGCCACGCCCTCGGCCTGGCCCATTCGTCAGATCCCGGGGATGTCATGTTCCCCCTCACCAGAACCGCCCAACTCAGCCTGCGCGACAGGGCGACGATTACGTTGTTGTATAAGCTACCACTCGGTTCGATCCGCGAACCGGCGAAGCCGCAAGCGCTGCCCAATTGACGCCCGTGGGCTGCGGGGCAATTGTTCCGCAATCATCGTCCAAGGAAGCCCCGGATGCCCGATCCACTTACCCCCGAGACCATTCGCAACGCGCTGCGCGCCGTGAAGGACCCCGAGCTCGGGCTCAATATCGTGGACATCGGTCTCGTCTATGAAACCGCCATTAACCCGGAAGGAGAGGTGCGGGTGAAGATGACTTTGACGTCGCCGGGCTGTCCTTCCGGCGCTGAGATCATGCAGGACGCGCGCACCGTGCTGGAAGATTTGGAGGGAGTCAAGAGTGTCGCGATCGATCTGGTGTGGGAGCCCTACTGGACGCCGGAGCGGATGGATCCGCGAGTGAGGGCGTTCTTAGGGTGAGCGGTAAGCGGTGAGCGGTGAGCGGTGAGTACG
>DASYPD010000347.1:0-1706 GCA_036007005.1 Gemmatimonadales bacterium | reverse complement strand
GGCCCCTTCGCCGGGCCGCATCCGGGTGCCTTTGGTGTCCTGCTTCCCCACGTTGTAGCTCGCGACGATCTCGAGCTCCTTCCGCTCCGCGTCGTAGATGGCCAGCTCGCCGTGGCTGACCCGCAGCAGCTGCACCGCCCGCTCGAGCACCGCCTGCAGCAGGTCAGACAGTTCCAGCCTGGCCGAGAGGTCGGCCATCGTCGCGCGCAACGCTTCCTGTTCGTCGGCGCGCTGCCGCTCGGCTGCCAGCAGGCGGGCCCGCCCGATCGCGATACCGGCCTGATGGGCAGCGGCACGCAAAACCTCGAAGTCGTCGGCGTCGAACGCGTGGTGCCGGTTGCTCTCGACCACCAACACGCCGACCAGCTTCCGGTTGATCAGCAGGGGGACATCGACCTCGGAACCCTCGTTGCGGGTCGGGAGATAGCGGGTGTCCTGGGTGACCTGAGGCGTGTAGTGCAGCCGGCCGTCCAGCAGCGGAAGCTCGCTCAAGCCCTGACCGGGCCTAACCCGGAGACCCGGCGGCGCGCCCTCCCAGCCGCGGCTCGCGATGACGACGCGGTCGCCGCTCGCTTCGTCGACCAGCAGCACCGCGACGAAGTCGAATCCCAGCACGGCGTCCTGCAAGCCATCGGCGACCGCCTTGCAGATGTCCCGCTCGGTCTCCGCCGCGGCGATGGCGCTGCTGAGCCGGAGCAGCGCTGCTTCCCGGTGCCGGCCCGAGGACGGATCGGCCCCTGTGCCTGCCGCGATCCGGCTCGCAGTCATGCCGTCGCCTTCACGGCTTGCCGCCGGGCATGCGCGGCCACCTGGCGGCGGACGTCCTCCAGCAGTCCGTCGAGATCCTGAGAGCGCTTCTGCACCACCCCGCGAACTCCGCCGTTGAGTCGCTGGCGATCCGCTTCGGTCAGCTGCTTGGCGGTGATGACCACCACCGGCGGCGCCGGAGCCCTGGGGGCCACATTGGCCCTGGGGGCCACCTGGGCCTCGTTGGAGCGCAGCGCGTCGAGAAACTCGAACCCGTCCATCTCGGGCATCATGAGATCGAGCAGGATCAGCGCGGGCGGATCGGCGGCGACGCGCTCGAGGCCGACCCGCCCGTTTTCTGCCTCGCTCACCGTCCACGCCTCCTTTTCCAGCGCCCGCCGCAGCATCATCCGCGTGGCGGCATCGTCCTCTACCACCAGCACCGTCGCCCCCGGCGCGCGGCGATAGCGCGCGAGGACTGCGGAGAGCTGCGCCCGTTCGATCGGCTTGGTCAGGTATTCCGCTGCCCCGAGCGAGAAGCCGAGCCGGCGCTCATCCATGATGCTGAGCATGACGACCGGAATCGCCGCCAGGGCGGGCTCGCTCTTGAGCGCCGAGAGCACTCCCCAGCCGTCGAGCCCCGGCATGAGAACATCGAGGGTGATGACGTCGGGCCGTTCGCTCCGCGCCAGCGCGAGACCCTCCTCGCCCCCGGACGCCTCCAGCACCCGGAATCCTTCCTTGCCGAGCATGCGCACCAGCAGTTGCCGTACTTCCGGATCGTCGTCGATCACCAGGACCGTTCCGGCGACGCCGGCGGCGCTTGGCTTGGCGCGGGCGGGCTCGCGCGGATCCGGCACCTCCGTCGGGAGCCGAACCGTAAAGGTGGTCCCGCCGCCGGCCACGCTGGCGACCGCGATGGTTCCGCCCATCATCTCGCAGAACATCTTGCTGATGGC
>DASYPD010000346.1:0-2869 GCA_036007005.1 Gemmatimonadales bacterium | reverse complement strand
GACGATGACGGAGTCGCTGCGGTCCTCGAGACCTTGTTTGCGGGGGTACCCGACGGATGAAGGACACTCTGACTCGAACCACGTGGCTACGAGGCCAGCCCAGATGCTTGGGGCTGGTGGCTCCTCCCACCCACGATCACTCAGCACTTCTTTCGTCCTACCGAAATGACCGGCGCGTTCCTGGCGGTGCTGATCGACTGGTCGTACGCTCCCGCGGGTGGGGTGAGGGCCACCCCCCTTCCAAAGCCTTATTGGAGGCCCCGTGGCACAGCGCCACCGCTGGCTTGCGGCAGTTTCTGTCTTATCGGCAGCTGTCGGAGCCGGTCTCGTCGTCACATCCGCGTCCGCGGCTCCGTCGGGCACGGCCACCGATCATCGTGTCCCGGTCCGCGCGGTTAAGGCCAGCGAGATTCAGAGCAAGATCACTGAACTCTTGCGGCAATCCAAGATCCACCATCTCGCAAGCAAGCCTGGGGCGCTAGCCCTACAGGACTGCTTCACGCAAGAAGTGAATCCATCCGTGACAACAACTCGAATCGCCGGTGCAGATCGCTACGAGACTTCTGTGTGTGTCTCGCTCGGGACCTGGCCGGCACACGACGATCCGGTTCCCATAGAAGAGAAGGCACAAGCTGTCGTGTTGGCTCGCGGCGACGGTTTCGCGGACGCTCTCGCCGGTGGCCCGCTCGCGACGTTCAACCACGGTCCGCTCCTGCTCACGCAGCCGAATGCGCTGCCCAGCGTCGTCCTGACTGAGATTCACAGAATCCTCGCGAGCGGTGGAACCATCTACCTACTGGGCGGCACGGGAGCAATCAGCGACGCAGTCAAGAACCAGCTCACGACCGATGGATACAACGTGACCCGAGTGTCCGGTGCGGACAGGTACGCGACTGCGGTAGAGATCGCGAAGCTGCTTCCGGCTGGTACGAGCATCTTCATCTTCGCGACAGGCAGGAACTTTCCTGACGGCCTCGCGGCCGGAGATGCGGCGGCAATGTTCTCGTTCTTCGCCAGCCAAGATCCGACCTTCCCGGCAATGGCGGTCCTGCTCACCAACGACAAGGTGATGCCGCAGGTGACAGCGAACTACCTCAATACCTTCCCTCCGGAGGAGGTCCTCCCCTTCACCGCGGGCGGTCAGGCGGACGCAGCCGCCGTTAGCTTCTTCGGCCCCCTGCCCGCCGAGCTGCGCTTCGTCGGTCAAAATCGGTACGAGACGGCGACAAAGATTGCTGGATCTTTCTTCACCGACCCGCAAGGGGGGCGCTAATGGGTGCTGGGGTCGGGCTCACCACCGGCGTCAACTTCCCCGACGCGCTGTCCGCGACCGCTAACCTCGCGCTGTTCGCGGAGCCATTGCTGCTCACCCAGCCGACAGCCCTAAACCCAACGACTGCTGCATTCCTCACGAATCATGCCGGCGAGCACGACCCCTTCTTTCCCACCGCCTTCCTGGACGTATTCGGAGGAACCACCGCCGTCTCTAACGGCGTGAAGAACGCAGCGACAGCCGCATACACTCCATAGCTCTTCCAGCGCATCCCACTTGCCCGGCCTCGACCGGGCAAGTGGGCTGACACCGCCCGGCTGACGCGGGATGGCGTCTTCACGTGCCCACATCCCCCGCTCTTAAGAAACCCGTGAGCGGCACCGCCAAGCATTGGGCAGAATTCTGGCCTCTGCTGAGGACCACCTTCACAGGTCACTTACTGCGAGTGGAGCCCCGCGGGTGGCCTCGCCGGCGAGCTGAGCTCCTCGCCAGACGAGGCGGAGGGGGTCAAGGCTGGAGGTGAAGTCAATGGCTCGGCAAGTCTGTCGGCTTGCCAGTTGGGTGCTGCGGGGTCGGCATGTGGCTTGGGGCGTCGGTAGGTGCTGCAGTGGCGTGTTCCGAGGCTGCATCATTAGGGGGGACGCTGGCTGAGCCGGATCCCTGGCGGGGCGCCGCCACGCCTGCACAGAACTCGTCGATGTTGTCCGCGCCTCCGGCGGCTTCCACGAGGGCCCGGTAGGCGATGGACCTGGTGTCCACCTGGCCGTTCTCGGCCTTTTCCTCCGCAAACGCTGTGCAGAGCCCGGACCTGGCCGATCCGGTTGCGTCTGGGCCGACGGGCTGACCCGACTGGCCGGTATTAGCCTGCTCGCTCGCGTCGCTGCGCCGATGTGCCGAGCCCTGGTTGTCAGGGTCGCTGTGATCGCTGCTTGCGGACGGTGCGCCGACGGTTTGGTGTGCGAAGTCCTGGATGGGCCCAGGCAGGGCACCGGCGTATGCGGCGGCCGCGAGGCCGCCGAACCCGATGGCTCCGGCTGCGACGGCAGCGGCGAGCTTCGTCCCCAGGAGCGTTGCCAGCATGGATCGTCTCCTAGCGACGGGGGCATTACGGCGGTGACCGCCCACATCCCGTTCCCGAGCGAATGCGGCGATTGCCGCCGTCTGACCGGCAAGCTCGCGGTCGGAGGGCGGGCCGGCCGCCGCGGAAAGCAGGTCGGCGAGCGCTTCGACGTGCGGGGTAGTCCGCTCGGTGGTGAAGTCACCGTCGAGCAAGCGGTCGAGCGCCACCCCAGGGACCGGCTGGTCCCCGGCGCGTCTGGGGAAGGGGAACTCGGGCATCTCGCCGCCATAACCGCCAGGGCCGCTCATTGTGTTACACCTCCTTCCACACCTTGCTCGACGAGGAGGGCGGCCAGCCGTCGCAGACCGCGGTGCGCGGCGATCCGTACGGCTCCCGGGCTCTTGCCGAGTAACTCGGCTACCTCCTTCGCGCCGAGGCCGGCCACCACCCGAAGCGTGATGATCTCGGCCTGCTCCGGCGGCAGGCTGGCGATCAGCGCGAGAGCCCGCTCGGTGGCGATGCGCTCGGCCACGCCC
>DASYPD010000345.1:0-4123 GCA_036007005.1 Gemmatimonadales bacterium | reverse complement strand
ACAGCGCGCTCGAGCGGGCCCGAGCGATCCGTCCCGCTGATCCACTGCTCGGGTGGTCTCAGCATGGCCGCACGCTGGTGGCTGGCTCGACGGGGCCGGAGGAGGAAGACCGCCTGCTCGCGGCCTTCCGGATCGTGCGCGAGAGCGAGCCCGCGGCGCGACTCATCCTGGTGCCCCACGAGCCCACCGCGCAGCAGCTCGAGCGACTCGAGGGCGCGGCACGGCTGCAGGGCATGGAACCGGTTCGCCTGCGACGCTCACGCGGGGAGGAACCCCTGCTCGTCGTCGATCAGATCGGACTCCTCGCGACGTTGTATGCGGGGGCTTTCGTCGCCTATGTCGGAGGAGGCTACGGGAGCAGGGGCCTGCATTCAGTACTGGAGCCGGCCGCGTGCGGCGTGGCGGTGCTTTTCGGGCCGCGCTGGCAGGGCAGCCCGGACGCCGGCGCGCTGCTGCAGCGCCGCGCGGCGGCGGTCGTCTCGGCGGAGTTTCCAGATTGGCTCGACCTCGACAGCGCGAGCACCCACGCCGGCAAGAGTCCCCTCGCCGCGCTCTGGCTGGCCTTACTCCGCCATCCCGCGCACGTGCACGCCGCGGGAGGGCGAGGACTGCAATACGTCGAGGCCGGAATCGGAGCAGCTGCCCGCAACGCAGGCCTGGTCGAGCGCCTGATGCTCCAGGGCTCCTATTGCGGGCGTCCGACGATCACACCCTCATAGGTCACTGTTCTGGGCACCAGCAGGCCTGCGGTTAACACGGTCACCAGGACGTCGCTCCAGCGGCTCTTCGTCGTGATCCGAAGCTGCGCCACGCCCTGCCCACCCACCAGCTGACGCGCAAGCGATTTCTGCAGGTTGGCGCGCCCCACGGTGAGCACTCCGAAGAGCGCATGGAAGGAGTGGCTGCTGGTCTTGAACGGTGTCCCTTGCGGCGCCTCACCCGGGGCCGCCGCCATGGTCACCGGCACCCCGAGCGTCGTGCTGTCGAAGGTCTGGACGCAGGCGGTGAGAAGGAGCGCACCGAGCAGCGCCACGCCGCGCCGCATCACTTGCCCACCCGGAATCCGAGTCCGAGACTGAGCACCGATGGATGAACGCCATGCCCACGCTGCACCCGGTCATACATCACGCGGATCGAGAGCCCGCTGAGAAAGCCAAAGTCGACTCCCCCGCTGATACCGAAGTTGCTCTCCGTACTCGACCCGCTCCCGCTATCCGATCCGCTCGGCCGGTGCACGATATCCAAGCGCGGCGCGACCCATGGCTTGATAGAGAAAACCGGATTGGGAATCGTGAGCGCAAGCCCGAGCCCCACCGGCGCATGCCAGACCCGTTCGCGCACCGGGTTACCCTGCAGGTCGCCTGTCGTGACGTGGTAGTAGGCGAGTCCCGCCTGGAGCGTCACCGCCACCGGGATGAGCGGCCCTCCAAAAATCTTGAGGTTGCCCGTTACGCCCACCGAGTTGATGGCGTCCTGGCCTTTGGGCTTCCAGTGCGCGAGGCTCGCCGACACGCCGAAGGGTCCCAACCCGACGACCCCGGTCGCTCCCACGGCGAGCCCTTTGCCGGCGGTCCCATTGGGGAATCCCACATCCGCGGCGACTCCGATCCCGGTCCCGATGCCCGCATTGCGCACCGGAAGCCCGGCGACCTGTGCCGCGAGGATGCCGGACGGACCGGCGGCCAGCAGCGCGAGCAGCGCTTGAAGGCGCACGCGAAACGTCATGTGGGACTCCCGGGCGTTGGGCCCGACGGAGAAAAGATCAGCGGATGACCGCGAAACCGACGGCGAAGTTCTCGATGTCTCCGATGCCGATGGAGACCCGGAGCTCGAAGCGACGGTTGAAGCGTAAATCCCCACCCAGCCCGAGCGCGACCGCGACATCGCTCCGGCCGGATCCAAAATTCGGAACCAGCACGGGCTCCGCGTAGGGAACGATGCTCGCCGTAGAATGGCTGAAGTTGACCCGGCGGCCGAGCGAGATGCCGATCGGGATGAAGAGGCGGGACCCACCGCCCACCAGCTGGGCGCCGACGCCGCTGATGATCGCGCCGTCCAGCGGGAAATCCTGGTTCTGATCGATCACCCGGAGCCGGGCGTCGAGGCCCACCAGCAGGGCGGTCTTGCAGCAACTGCCGTGGTCGAGCACGCCGGCCCGCAGCGCGAGATCCCAGCGCTCGCCGGCGCGGCCCCAGCCATAAAACCCCTCGATGGCGATACTGCCGGCGTCGGACACATCGGCGCCGATCTCATAGCGACTGAACGCCCGATAGGGGGCATGAAACACCGGCGTGCCGGTCGATTGCGCCGCCACCGGAGCAGCGTAGAGCAACAGGCCCAGCAGGAGCTTACGCGGCATCGGAGTCTCCCTCCACCTGTTCGGCGACCACGCGAACGGTGTTGGAGACGACCTGCAGAAAACCCCCCTGCACACGAAAACGGCTGGTTGCAGCACCGCTCCGAATCGAGAGAATCCCTCTCCCGAGCAGGGTCATGAACGGCGCATGTCGCGGCAGGATGCCGACCTGTCCGTCGTAGGCCGGCGCGATGAGGCTCTCCGCCTCGCCATCGAAGACAGCGCGCTCGGGGCTGATCACCAGCACGCGCATCACGAGCTCGCCAGCTCCTTCGCGCGCGCGATCACGTCGTCGATGCCGCCCTGCATGTAGAAGGCCTGCTCCGGCAGCTGATCGAATTCGCCCGACAGCACCCGTTCGAAGCTCGCGATGCTATCCTCGAGCTTCACGTACTTGCCTTTGTAGCCGGTGAACTGCTCCGCGACGTGGAACGGCTGGGAGAGGAAGCGCTGCAGCCGGCGGGCGCGTCCGACGATCAGCTTGTCCTCCTCCGACAGCTCGTCCATACCGAGGATCGCGATGATGTCCTGCAGCGCCTTGTAGCGCTGCAGGGTCCGCTGCACGCCGACCGCCACGTTGTAGTGCCGCTCTCCGACGTACTGCGGATCGAGGATGCGGCTCGCGCTATCGAGCGGGTCGACGGCAGGGTAGATGCCCAGCTCCGCGATCGCGCGCGAGAGCACCACCGTGGCGTCGAGGTGCGCGAAGGCGGTGGCCGGCGCGGGATCAGTCAGATCGTCGGCCGGCACGTAGATCGCCTGCACCGAGGTGATCGAGCCCTTCTTGGTCGAGGTGATCCGCTCCTGCAGATCGCCCATCTCGGTGCCGAGCGTCGGCTGATAACCCACGGCGCTGGGCATCCGGCCGAGCAGCGCCGAGACTTCGGAGCCGGCCTGGGTGAAGCGGAAGATGTTGTCGATGAAGAGCAGCACGTCCTGCCCCTCGATGTCCCGGAAATATTCCGCCACGGTGAGCCCCGAGAGCCCCACCCGCAGTCGCGCGCCGGGCGGCTCGTTCATCTGGCCGTAGATCAGCGCGCAGGAGGGGAGCACCCCGCCCTCCTTCATCTCCAGGTAGAGGTCGTTCCCTTCGCGAGTTCGCTCGCCCACCCCGCAGAAGACCGATTTGCCGCCGTGGCCTTTCTGCACGTTGTTGATCAGCTCCATGATGATGACGGTCTTGCCGACGCCGGCGCCCCCGAACAACCCGATCTTGCCGCCTTTCACGAACGGCGCGATCAGGTCGATCACCTTGATGCCGGTCTCGAAGATCGTGGTCTTGGGCTCGAGATCGACGAACTTGGGTGTTTCGCGGTGAATGGCCCACCGCTCGTTGCTGGCGGGAATGGGGGGGCCGCCGTCGACCGGATCGCCTAACACGTTGAGGATCCGTCCCAGCGCAGCGGCACCCACCGGCACGGTGATCGGCCCGCCGGTGTCCAGCGCCTGCATTCCGCGCACGACGCCATCGGTGGAGCTCATCGCGACGGCGCGCACCTGGTTCTGCCCGATGTGTTGCTGCACTTCGGCCACCAGGCGCACCGGCATGCGGCCCGAACGATCTTCGACCAGCAGCGCGGAGTAGATCTCCGGGAGATGGTCGGGGGCAAACTCCACGTCGAGCACCGGCCCGATGATCTGGACGATGGTGCCGACGTTCTTCTCCGTAGCCGTCGTCGTCGTCATGCGCGTGGTCTCTCTGGTCCTTTGGGTTTCTTGTCAGGGAGTAGTGAGTAGTGAGTAGTGAGTAGTGAGTAGGGCCTCACC
>DASYPD010000344.1:0-6256 GCA_036007005.1 Gemmatimonadales bacterium | reverse complement strand
AGATGAAGCATCCTTCCTCGCGCCCCACGTGATGGAAGTGCTTCCCGGCGTGCCCGACGCTATCCGGCAGCGGCTCGACGAATACCAGCTCGAGCGGATCGGCCAGGTAGTCGCCATCAGCGAGAGCGAGCTCTGCGCGGTATTCGGCCGTCGCGGGCGCCTCTTGCATGCCCAGGCCCGCGGCATCGATGCGCGCCCGGTGCTGCCGCCGGAAGTCCAAGCCGAGTATCGCCTGTCGCACACGCTGGCGACCGACAGCAATGAGCTCGGCGTGCTGCATTCCCTTTTGCGGCGATTGACCGCGACGCTGGGCAGCCGACTCCGGCGGCGAGGGCTCGCCGCGCGACGGCTCGGCGTCCTGGTGGAATACGCCGATTATGCCAGCGCCGCCCGGAGCGTTGCGCTGGCCTCGCTACCGCTCGATCAGGAGCTGTGGGAGGCAGCCAAACACGCGCTGGCCCTCGCCCTGGCCCGGCGCATCGCGGTGCGGACGGTGACGGTGACGGTGACGGTGGACCGGTTGGTGGAAGAGAATGCGCAGCTGGAGCTGTTCGAAGAGCCGACGCTGCTCCTGGAACGCCGCGCCACGGCGCTCCAGCAGGCGGTGGATGCCTTGACGCAGTTCAGGGAATGCGCCTCCCATACGCTCCCCCGCCTCCCAGCTTCTCGAAGTGCCGCCAGGCCAGAAGCCCGAGCTCCGCGATCACCTGCTCCGCGGCGCGCTCCTCTCCGGCATAGCTGATCATCACCGCCATGGCGAACGGACGCTGGGGCACGAAGCCGATGCCCGCGTCCACCCGCACGCCCTCGAGCCAGCCGGGCTTGCTGGCGATCCGCGCCTGCTCCGGCAGCAGGCGCGGCAGATAGCGCTCCTTGGGCGTTGCCAGCACCCGGAAGAAGTCGTCGCGCAGCGCGCCGCTCAACAGGCGGTTGCCCCAGAGGGCATCGAGCAGCGACACCAGCTCGCGGGGCGTCGCGGTGTTCTCGCGCCCTGCGCGCGCCGCAGCGAGGTCCAGCATCCGGCGCCGGAGCCTGGTTTCCTTGAGCCCGAGCGAATCGAGCATGCCGTTCACCCGCTCCATGCCCACCCGGCGAATCAACACGTTGGTGGCGCCGTTGTCGCTCACCCCGATCATCAGCGTGGCAAGATCGCGATTGGTGAGACGGGTCACCCCGGGGGTGAGACCCGCAAGGATATCGCTGCCCGGAACCACGTCCCCGCTGTCCACCACATACGCGTCGGCGAGCCGGGCTCCCGCGCCGCTGCTCTCCTGGCGGTAGAGCTCGGCGAGGATCGCGATCTTGATGGTGCTCGCGGTCGGCATCACCTCGTCGGCATGGAGCAGCAGCGTCCGGCCGTCCGTCAGGTCCTTGATCGCCACGGCGAGCACGCCGTCGAGCCGCGCATCGAGGGCGGCGATGCTGCGCTCGAGCTTGGCCCAGAGAATGTTCGCCTTCTCCGGCGCGGGTGATTGCGCCCCAAGCGAACTGGCAATGAATCCGAGCAGTAGCATGGCGATGGCAAACGCGGGGGCCCTCTGACCCCTGACCTCTGACCCCTGGTCCCTAAGCGCTACCATGTGAGTACCAGCTTTCCGATTCCCTCGTTCCGTTCCATCGCGCGGTGAGCCGCAGCGATCTCGCTCATGCTGAAGACGGCGTGCACCACGGGACGCAGCGTGCCGGCCCGGCGTTCCGGACGATCGGCGCTCCGCAGCGGCTCTGCGGTCGGGACGTGCGGTCCGAAGAGCGGCAGCACCCGGGTGCGGAAGTCGGCGACCAGCGCCGCGCGCTCCTCGGAGCCACGGGTTCGCATCACGCTCCCGATGATCTCCAGCCGCTTGCGAAGGATCTGGTCGAGCGTGAGCTCGGGCGCGCGCCCGCCCTGCAGGAAGCCGAGCAGCACCAGCCGGCCGCGCGGAGCAAGGACGGCGAGATTGTCCGGAAACGCGGGGCCGCCCAGCACATCGAGAATCAGGTCGACGGGAGCCGTCAGCTGCTCCCGGAAGCCGAGCACGCTGGTGTCGATCGGTTGATCGAGCCCTAACCCGCGGATCGCCTCCAGCTTGGCGGGCGTCCGCGAGCTCCCCAGGACCAGCGCCCCGCTTTCCTTGGCGAGCTGGATCGCGGCGGTGCCCAGCCCGCTCGCGACCGCGTGGATCAGAACCCGCTCTCCGCTCCGCAGCCGGCCGCGAACGGTGAGCGCGTCATACGCAGTCAGAAAGGCTTCGGGAATCGCGGCCGCATCGGTCCAGGACAGCGCCGGCGGCACCGGGAGCGCTTCGTCCTCGTGGACCACGACATATTCGGCGTGCGCACCGCCACCCACCAGCCCCATGACGCGCTCACCCTGCTTCCAGCGGGTGACGCCGCTTCCCAGCGAGTCGATCTCTCCCGCGTATTCCATCCCGGGAATTTCGGCAGGCCAGCCGGCAGGAGCCTGGTAGTGACCGCGGCGCTGCAGAATGTCGGCACGGTTGAGACCCGCAGCGTGGACACGAACCCGGAGCTGCCGGGGACTGGGCTCCGGCGTAGGCACGTCCCGCAGGGCAAGGACCTCCGTGCTACCGGCCCCGGTGTGGACAATTGCGCGCATGCCCGAAGGGTCAGGGATTGAGCGCCGGCAGTCAATACCATTGCTCCGCAAAGAGTTACGTTGGGGCTTGCATTTCGGTATTTATTCGGTATTTCTGGGTATGTTTGCCCACCTCCATGTCCATTCCTGGTTCTCGCTGGGCGAAGGTCCCAGCAGCCCGGAGGAGCTGCTCGAAGCGGCGGCGGCGCACGGCTTCAGCACTCTCGCGTGTACCGATACCAATGGGGTGTATGGGGCGGTCGAGTTCCAGCAGGGCGCGGAGGCTGCCGGCATCCGCCCCATCCTGGGCGCGCACCTGGTGCTGGGGGAAGAGGAATGCGTGGCGCTCGCGCTGGACGAGCGGGGCTGGGGCGCGTTGTGCCGGGCGATCACGGCGATTCACTGGAAAGACGTCGGAAAGTCGGAAGGTCGGAAGGTCGGAATGCGCACTCTTTCCGACTTGCTTGCCCCCGACCGTACCGGCCTCCTCCTTCTCTCCGCGAGCATTCCATTTCTCGAGCAGATCGTCGCCGCAAGCGGCCCCACCGATGTGTACGCCGAGCTGCGCCCGGGCAGGCAGCGTCACGAGGTGCTCGCCGCGGCGCGGCGGCTCGGCATTCTTCCCGTCGCGACCAACGGGGTGAGGTTCGCGCGCCCGGAGGACTGGTCGCGGCATCGGCTGCTGGTGGCAATCGCGAACAATGCGACGCTCTCGGAAGACGGAAAGTCGGACCAGGAGTCCTGGCTCAAACCGGAACCCGAGCTGGCCCGCCACTTCCCCGACGTTCCCGACGCGCTCGAGCGCGCCGGCGAGCTGGCGGAGCGCTGTCGCTACCGGATTCCGATCGGCGAGCGGATCGTGGCGCCCCGCTTTGCCGAAGAAGCGGATGCATTGGCGCGGCTCCGCGCGCTGGCCTACGAGGGCGCGCTCGCGCGCTACGGCACCATCGCTCCCATAACCCGCGACCGGCTGGAGCACGAGCTCGCCATCATCGGAATGAAAGGCTTTGCCGATTACTTCCTGGTGGTGAAGGACATCGTGGCGCATGGCCCCACCCACTGCGGCCGCGGCTCGGTCGCCAATTCGATCGTCTCCTACTGCCTCGGCATCACCCACGTCGAGCCGTTGGGCGCGGGCCTCCTCTTCGAGCGCTTTCTCAATCCGGAGCGGAAGGATCCGCCCGATATCGATCTCGATTTTCCCTGGGACGAGCGCGACCACGTGCTCGCCTACGTCTTCAAGCGCTATCCCCTGCCCCGTGCCGCGATGGTGGCCAATCACAACTGCTTCAAGCTGCGCGGGGCGCTGCGCGAGGTGGCCAAAGTGCAGGGCCGCCCGGCCGGAGAGATCCGCGAAGTCACTCGCCGGATTCCCTGGTACAGCGACGACGTGCCGATCGAGCAGCTCCTGCTGGAGCATCCCAACTTCACCGGCCTCGAGCTTCCCGCGAGCTGGCGCGAGCTGGCCCGGCTCGCCACGCCGCTGGTCGGGACGCCGCGTCATCTCTCGCTCCATCCGGGCGGCGTGGTGATCGTGCCGGGCGCGCTCACCGATTACGTGCCTCTGCAACCCGCGGTCAAGCAGCTCGACGGCGCGCCCGAGCTCAGCGTGCCCGTCATCCAGTTCGAGAAGGACGGCGCCGAAGACGCCGGGCTCGTGAAGATCGACCTGCTGGGCAACCGCTCGCTCGCGGTGATCCGCGACGGGATCGCCGCCGTCAAAGCCAATACAGGCCGGCAGCTCGATTACAGCAGCGCCGAGGCGGGTGAAGACCCGCAGACGCGGGAGCTCTTCCGCACCGGGCGAACCATGGGCGTCTTCTACACCGAGTCGCCCGCCTCGCGGCTGCTCTGCCAGAAGAGTCGGGCCGAGAGCTTCGAGCTGCTGGTACTCAACACCAGCATCATCCGGCCGGCATCGAACCGCTTCATCCGGGTCTATCTGGAGCGGCTGCATGGCGGCCTCTACGCGCCCATGGATCCCTGCCTGCGCGATACGCTCGCCGAGACCTTCGGGGTGATGGTCTATCAGGAAGACGTCGTGAATGTCTGCGCCAGCTTCGCGGGAATGCCGCTCGCCACGGGCGACGGGCTGCGCAAGGCGCTTTCCAAGAAGCGCCCCGTCAAGGCGCTGGCGTCGTATGCGGAGGAGTTCTTCACCGGTGCGGCGGCACGGGGGCGCGATCTCGCGGTGGCGAAGCAGGTGTGGGAGATGGTGATGAGTTTTGCGGGTTACAGCTTCTGCAAGGGCCACTCCTGCTCCTATATCCAGGTGGCGCAGCAGTCGGGGTATCTCCGCGCTCACTACCCGGCGGAATTTTTCGCGGCGGTGCTCGCCAACGGCGGCGGATTCTATGCGCCCTTTGCGTACGTGGCGGAGGCTCGCCGCGCCGGCGTCACGATCCTGCCGCCGGATGTGAACGCGAGTGCTGCGGGAACGACGGGCAAGGACGGCGTGATCCGGATCGGATTCCAGTTCATCAAGGGGCTCAGCGCGGAGGCGGTGGAGCGGATCCTGGTCGGAAGGTCGGACAGTCGGAAAGTCGGAAAGTGCGAGCGTTCCGACTATCGGGATCTCCCCGATCTCCGCCAGCGCACCGGTCTCAAGCCCGACGACCTGCGCCTGCTGGTGAAGGTCGGTGCGCTGGATTCGATCGCGAACGGGATGACGCGGCCGGAGATGCTGTGGGAGGTCGACAAGACGGAAGGGAAGGTCGGAAGGTCGGAAGGTCGGAAGGATTACGGGTTCCGACTTTCCGACCTTCCGACTTTCCGACCCCTCGAACTCCCCGAGTACACCGCGGAGCGCCGCCGCGCGACCGAGTTCGAGCTGCTCGGCTTCTCGACCGACTGCCACCCGATGAGCCTGCACCAGCAGGAGCTCCGCCGCTTCGGCCTGGTCAAGGCCACGGAGCTGCACCGCCACGTGGGCCGCCAGGTGCTCTGCGCCGGGATGCTCACCACCGCCAAGCCGGTGCACACCGCGAAGGAGGAGCCGATGCAGTTCGCCACCTTTGACGATGGCGAGGGACTCATCGAGACGGTACTCTTTCCGGAGGTGCACCGGAGGCGGGGGCACGTGTTATTCGACCCGGGACCCTTCGTATTCCGGGGAAAAGTGGAAGCGGAATTTGGTGCGGTGACCGTCACTGTGACGCAGTTGGATCGCCTGGAGCGAATGGTGGCCAAACTCGAGAGCGGAGACGTCGCATGAAGATCGTGCTCCTCGTCGTGATCGGCCTGGTCGTCGTCATCGGGATCCTGGTTCTGATCGGCTGGGCACTTCCCCGCGAGCATCGGGCCTCGAGCCGCATCACCCTCTCCAGGCCACCCGCCGAGCTCTGGCCCGTGGTCCGCAATCCAGCGGCGCTGCAAGGCACCTGGAAGGACCTGAAGAGCGCACACCGCTTGCCGGACGAAGCGGGCAAAGAAGTGTGGGAGCAGAATGTCGGAGGCTTCGCCACCAAGCTCTTGATAGAGGAGGACCGGCCTCCCAGCCATCTGGTGACCCGGATCGACGCGCCGCCCGACGCCCCGTTCGGCGGGAAGTGGATCTATGAGCTACAGCCGGCCGGCGGAGGCAGCCAGATCACGGTAACCGAGGATGGCTACGTCTCCAATCCCCTCTTCCGGGTTATGATGCACTTGATGGGTGTGCACCGCAGCGCGGATGCCTACCTT